>JAPLSS010000270.1 GCA_026398515.1 Candidatus Sumerlaeota bacterium
CCAGCGTGTCGTGGTGCGCGTTCCAGGCCAGGTCCTCCCAGCTGCGGCGAAACTCCAAGCCGGGATACGCGAACCCGTAGCGCGCGGCGATGGCGGCCACGGCCTCGGCGGTCTCCGTCCAGGCTTCGCCGTCGGCGTTGCCGCGCTTGACGTCGCCATGCGCGCTATAGGCGCCGTCGATCGTGTCGTTCAACTCGCCCTGGTAAACCGGAACCTTGGCGGCGTCGGCTTTCCGCAAGCCCGCCTCCAGACAACCCGTCGCGGTGGAGAAACGCATGGTCGGCAGGGCGGGCCGCTGCTGCCACTCGCGGGCCGTCTCGATGCCTTCGCGCGTGGGGCCGCCGCCCTGGTCGCCGACGCCGTACACCAGCATCATGTCGGTCCACCCCGTCTTCTCGTGGAACTCGACGATCGACTCCAGTTGCTCGCCCGTCAAATGGCCCTTGGCGTGGCCGCCGGGCACGGCGGCTTGGTCGAAGCCCAGAACGCGCGAAACGCCGTCGGGCGCCTGCCACCAGATGATGGGATGTTCATGCGTGCCGCCGCGCCCGAAGTAGTAGTATTCGCAGCCGCCGCTTTGCAGGATGGCGGGAAAGGTCGCGCAGGAGCCGAACGTGTCGGGTTCCCAACCGATTCGCGCGATGCGGCCGAACCGCTCGCGGAAGTAGCGCTGGCCGTAAAGGAACTGGCGCGCGTGCGATTCGGCCGACACGATGTTCGTGTCGCCTTCGGATACGCGCCCTCCTACCAACTCCCAGCGCCCCTCCTCGACGCGCCGGCGAATGGCTTCAAACAGGTCGGGGAAACGTTTCTCGATAGCCATGTAGAGCGCTGAGGAGGATTGCGTGAAGGTGAAGTCCGGATATTCGTCCATGAACTTCAGGGCTTGGACGAAGGTCTTGCGCGTCGCTTCGACGGTCTCCTCCCACGGCCATTTCCATTGAAAATCGATGTGCGCGTGGCCGATGAGATGGCCGGTGAGCGCGCCCGCCAAGGGCTGCAGCGGCGCCAGCGCCGAAGCCATTTGGACCGAGGTCGAGGCCAGGGTTTCGCTGGTGGCCGGAGCCGTCGCTGAGGGTCGTCGCGCCGCGTCGAGGATGGCCTTCGCCTTCGCAATCGCCTCGCGTTGCTCTGGCGTCGACTCCTTCGCATCGCCCAGCATCCGCTCCAGAAGGGCCACTTGGTCGACCCAACTGCCCAGGGCGTCCTCGCGCCGCTGGGAATCGATGGCCTCTTCGATCAACGTCCGAAGGTCCGCGCCCTCCTGGACCCGCGCGCGCGCCACCGGCCGCAAGACCCGATGCAGGGAGTAGCCGCTCGCGCCGGGATCGGGCGCCGATGGGGCGGGCCCCCCGGTGTAGACTTCGACGACGCTTCCATCGGCCCGGCGCACGAGGATGTTGTCGAGAAACAGCGTGTAACGGCCGGCCTCATCGCCTTCGAACACGACGTCCCAGGATTGCGCGGATTTGCCGGCGACGGAGTCCAGCGGAATGCGGCGATGATACCAACGCCCATACGCCGGTTCGAGCGGGGTATCCGGGTGAACCGAAATGCCGCGGTCGTCTTTGAGGTCCTTGTTATCGGCCGCGCGCAACGCCCCGCTTTGCCTCATGTAGAGGTCGAGGCCGCCGCGAGGATTCGGGCTGGAGCGATCGATGAAAATGTCGTATTCGAGCGTGTCGCCGGCCTTGAACCCAACGTGCTTGTCGCTAAAGTGCTGGTAGATATTGAAGTTGCCTTTGCCGCGCGCCAGGCATTCGTCGGAGAACAGGAGACACGTGTCTTCCTTCTCCGCCGCCGGCAGCAGGGCCGGAAGGAACGCAAGCGCAATCGCCGCCCAACGAAGCGTCATCGTCAGTAGAATCTGTTTCATTGAATGAGCCTCATGAGAAATCCCTCGCTCCGAGGATAATGGCCCCTATCGGGATAATGTTCAAATGGGAAAACGCCGTGGACACGGAGTGTAGGGAGTCCCGCCTTTAGGCGGAATGCTTCCAAATCGAATCGAGGCGAAGATCGCAGGATTCCGCCTAAAGGCTGGACTCCCTACACTCTTTTTCGGGAGAGCCGCTCATGGCCCTTCGAGCCGCCTTCAAAGGATAAGAATGAGGTTCGGAGTGACGCCTTCAGGCGTTTTGCGAGCCGATCTGTAAGCGCCTGAGAAACGCCTAAAGGCGTCACTCCGAACTCATTTTCAGGAGAGATTCGCGCCCTTGTTGACTTCTCCCTCTTTATTGCGTTGGAGTATCGCTTGACGTTCTTCGCCAATGGCCGAAGGAGATCCCATGCGACACGAACAACGGCTCAATCGACGCCAATTCCTTCTGGCGAGCGGAGCGGGATTCGCCGCGCTCGCCGGCCGACTCCCCGGGCTCCCCGCGGCCCCGGCGGCGGACCGGCCCAACATCGTCTTCATCCTGGCCGATGACATCGGCTATGGCGACCTGGGCTGCTATGGCGCGACGAAAGTGAAGACGCCGAACCTCGACCGCCTCGCGACGCAGGGAATCCGCTTCACCGACGCGCACTCGTCGTCGGCCATGTGCTCGCCGACGCGCTATGCGGTGATGACCGGCGAATACGCCTGGCGCAATCCCGCCACGACCGTCTTCGTCCTCGACGGCGAAGCCCCTCTCTGCATCCGGCCGGGGCGAATGACCTTGCCCTCGATGCTCAAGCAGGCGGGCTACACGACGGGCGTCGTCGGGAAATGGCATCTGGGACTGGGCGAAGGCAAGACCAACTACAACGCCGAGATCCAGCCCGGGCCGCGCGAGGTCGGGTTCGACTACGACTTCATCTTTCCGGCGACGGGCGACCGCGTGCCGTGCGTGTTCATCGAAGACCGGCGCGTCGTCGGCCTCGATCCCAACGACCCCATCGCGGTGGATTATACCGTCAAAGCGCGCAGTCCGGAGATGGCCGTCAACGGCATCACGCGCGTCGGCAAGATGACCGGGGGCGCAGCGGCCATCTGGAAGGACGAGCAGATGGCGGAGACGCTGACGAAGAAGGCCGTGGCTTTCCTCGAACAACACAAGGACGAGCGGTTCTTCCTCTATTTCCCGACCCACAACATTCATCTGCCGCGTGTCCCCGCGCCTCGTTTCCGCGGAACCAGCCAGGCGGGCGTGCGCGGCGACGTGATTCAGGAATTGGACTGGAGCGTCGGCGAAGTGATGGCAACCCTCGACCGCCTGAACCTGACGAACAATACTACGCGTTCAACGGCCCGTTGCGCGGCCTGAAGGGCGAACTCCTCGAAGGCGGCCACCGCGTGCCGTTCATCGCGCGCTGGCCGGGACATATCCCCGAAAGCAAAACGTCCGACGAACTGATCTGCCTGATCGACCTGATGGCGACGTGCGCGGCCCTGACCGGCCAAACGCTGCCCGACGACGCGGGCCCCGACACCTTCAACGTTCTGCCCGCGCTTCTCGGCGAACACGGCGATCACGCGGCGCGGGAGGCGCTCATACTGCATGCCGGCAACGGAGACATCGGCATTCGGCAAGGGCCGTGGATGTTCATTCCCGCCGACGGAGGGCGCGAGCCGAAGAAGGACGGCAAGCCGGCCCAACGGAAGAAAGATGCGGAGGACCTGCTCTTCAACCTCTCCGATGATTTGAAAGAGAAGAACAACCTGGCCGCGCAGAATCCGGAAAAAGTGAAGGAACTCTCGGCCCTCCTTCACCAAGCGCGCGAAGCGGGCCGGACGCGTCCCAAGTGATCCGACAGAGGATTTCCCCGCAAAGAACACAAGGAACGCAGAGATGCGACACAAAGACCGTTGTTGTTTCTATGTGTTCTTTGCGTTCTTTGCGGTTGATCCCCATTCCCAATGCGCTATGAGCCATCCGGTCCGGCCAGAAGGCGTTCGACGGCCGAGCGGCGAGGCGGATCGGCGCCCGCGCCACCGACCTCTGGGGCAACCCGCTCGATGCGCCCGACGGCGGAACGCGGAAACTCGCGCTCAGCCCTAGCCCGATTTATCTGGAGACGCAGGCGCCAGTCGAGGCCGTGCGATAAGGGCGTGAATCAAGGGCAGGGCTGCCGGGTTCCAAGCCTTTTCGAGAAGACCGCTCACGGTCGGGGCGGCGCTGTGGCATTCTCCTCACCCTTTGTCTTGACCATCCACTGGTTGTAGGCGTCCCACATCTTGCGCGCCTGTCCCAGGTTCTTCCGAAGCACGTTCTTCGTTTGCAGGGGATCGGACGAGAGATCGAACAACTCGGGCGGGCGCTCGGCGCGTTCCTTCTCGGTGGTGACCGGGTAGACGAGCGACCATTCCTCGGAGGTGACCAACAAGCCGCCGTTGCCGCGCGTGAAGGCGTAGGGGCGAGTCTTCATCTTCCGGCCCTCCAGGGCCGGACGTAGGGAAATCCCGTCGAGTCCCAGGGTCTTGGTCGTCTCCGCCAGATCCAGCATCGTGGGCATGATGTCGCAGTGCTGGACGAGTTCCTTGACCCGCCGCGATTCGGTCTGGCCCGGCAGGTGAATGAGCAGAGGCGTGTGGGCGATGATCTCATACATCGGCATCGCGTTCTTGCCGGTCCAGCCATGGTCGCCGGTCGATACGCCGTGGTCGGACATGAACATAACGCAGGTGTTGTCCATCAATCCCATGCGCTCGATGGACTCCAGGAGAAAGCCGATCCATCGGTCGACGAGCGTCGCCTCGGCCGCATAGATCGCCCGCATGCGCGCCAGCTCGGCCTGGGAGTAAATATCCGCTTTCCCATAGATCGGGTAGCGGTAGGCCATGGCTTCGCGCGCGCGTGTGTCTGCATACCGGTCCTCATACCACGGTGGGGCGTCCCAGGGCTCATGGGGATCGAAGGTGTCGACGTAAAGGACGAATGGGCCCTGATCGTAATTGTGCTCGAGCCATTGGACGGCGGCGGTCATCGTCTGGGCGCAGAAACAGTCCTGCTCGAACCGGCGGAATTCCTGGATGTTGGCCAGCTGGCGCGGCCACATTCCGTTGCTGCGGGTCTTGGCGGGGTCGCCAGGCAGGGGTTGCGGACGGGCGCCCTCGTTGTCGCCCTCCTGGCCGCGGATGAATTGCCAGCCGGTGAAATCCCGCTGGAAATTGAAGCCTTTGTTGATCGTGTGGGGCGTGTCCTGGACCATTTGGGTCCAATAGCCGGCGGCGTTCATCCGTTTGGCGAAGGTTACGGCCGTCGGGCTGAGGGGCGACCACTCCTCGAACGGGAAGACGATCGTGCCGGTGAACAGGTCCTTGCGGTTCTGGACCGTGGGGTACGACCCGGCGTAGCACCGTTCAAAGATGGCGGCCTGTTGCGCGAAGCGATCCAGGTGGGGGGTCTGGACTTCGCCGTTCGGGGCCCGGTAGCGCGGATACAGCTTGGAATAGCAGGATAGCGTGTCGAAGCGGAAACTGTCGCTTACGATGATTATGAAGTTCATCCCCCGCCGGTCGGCAGCTGCCTCCGCCGGCGACGTCGTGTTCGCAAGGCCGCCAATTCCCAGAGTCAGGGCCAATGCGCGCATAGCCTTCCATGCCATCATGGCCGCGTTTCCTTTCCACCGGTTTGGTCTGCCACAAGCCGTCGTACAAGCGCAGGCCTCCCCAATACCAATTCCGGGGCAATCCGGTCAAGCGGTCAAACGCCGCGAAGGCGGAGGATGGGGGGTGCATACACAAATTCTAGCAGTAGAATCAGGAAAAACGGGGACTGGCTCGGCGGCGCTTGCGCCGCCTGCTTTCTCGCTTTTCCGCCCGCCCTGAGCGTGTCGAAGGGGCCGCAGCTTTCGGACTCACCCTATCAAGACCCAGCGGAAAAGCGTGCCTGTCCCCGGTTTTCCGGCCATCTTCGCGTCTGAAGCTCGACGCTGGAATTTGCGTATGCAGAAGCGCCGGGCTAAACCGGCCTCGCCGGTCAGCGGGCCCCGCCCCGGGGTGAAACCGGCCTTGCTGTGTTCGGGGACTTCGGCCGACCGGAGAATGCCGTTGGCGACGAACACGTCCGGGGGAGACGCGACATTGCCCCTCGAGGGGCCGCTCCAGAGTCTGGACCCGTCCGTGGCGAAAAGAGCGACAATCTCGTTGTCGTCCGCGCACAGCACGACACCGTTCTGAACCACCAAAGTAGTGCCCCACGTTACGCCCGTCAGGGCCGAAGTCTCTTTCTTGTCGCCGCCAAAGACCGTTCCGTTCTTGCGCAGGTAACTTCCGCTGCCGATGAACCATCGGACCGCGCCATCGGGGTCGCCTAGGTCGCCATCGCCTCGATAGGTCAGAGCCAGCAAGTATGCGTTCGTCTCCAGTCCGTCAAACGCGTTATGGCTGTTGACATGCATGATGCGTCCGTCGGCCATCAGGTTCAGGTACACCTTGGTTGTCATGCCGGCCTGCGTGGTCTTCACTCCAAGCATGTCCTTGCTCTGCATCCGCTCCACGGCCGGCAACTCGCTGTTGGCCTCGCCGCTTGGCAGGATGATGGCCGTGATGGACTTCGTTTGCCGAGTTGCCTCCGGAGGAGAATGGGAAAACTCACGCGATGTCCCTGCCCGTCGATGGTTTCGTTGCCAATGATTCCAATGCCGGTTGCGTCTCGCGCGAAGATCAGGCAGCGATCCAGACGGCCTTCGCCCCTATACATCTGTTTGTGCGTGTCCGTGGCGTAATCGGCGATATTCGGGCTTCCCGCCAAAACGGCGCCGGCCATACCCTCGAGCACGACGTGGCTCTTCAAGTAGATCGTTCCGGTCAGATAGCGGCCCTGCGCCACGGCCACGATGCCGCCTCCGTCGGCATGGCACTGGTCGATGGCCTTTTGCACGGCCGAGGTGTTGAGAGTCGCGCCATCGCCTACGGCGCCGAAATCTCGAATGTTGTATCTCATTCCAGGCGATCCTCCGACCTCCCTGAGCATAGGGACTGCGGACGCTTTCTCCCTATCACTCTCCCCAGAACTCTCTCCCCATCTCCTGCGTGTCGCCAAGTTCGGTGCGCCACCGATCGAGTTCCGCCCGCAGATCGCGCAGCCTGTCCTGGTGTTCCGGCGCCGCGGCGAGATTCACCCTTTCATACGGGTCGCTTCCCAGATTGAACAGCTGGGTGGTTCGCACACCTTTGACGGAATACTCGATCAGCTTGAAATTGTCTTTTCGAACGGCGCGCTGGAATTGCTTATAGGCGAAGTGTAGAGAGTCCCGAACGATCGCGCCCGGCGTTCGGATCGCCGGAACGAGGCTTCGGCCTTCGACCGTTTCGGGAATCGCGACGCCGGCCAAGTCGCACAACGTAGGGAAAATATCGAGCAGATAGCACGGCGCATCGGTTCTCTGGCCTTGGGGAATTCCGGGCCCGGCAAGGATCAGCGGCACGCGGACGCTGTGGTCATAGACGTTTTGCTTGCCCATCAATCCATGCTGTCCCACCGCAAGGCCGTTGTCGCTCGCGAACACCATGATCGTGTTGTCCGCTTGGCCGCTCTCCTCCAATGCGTCGAGAACACGCCCGACCTGTTCATCGACATGGGCGATGATCGCATAGTAGTCGGCCAAATGGCGCCGGACTTCATGCGGTCGACGCGGGAATGCCGCGAGGAGTTCGTCGCGAACCCGAAGGTCGCCATTGTCGAAGGGGTGTCGAATCGCGAAGTTGGGCGGAAGCGAAACTCGCGCGGCGGGATACTGCCGGTAGATGCGCGCGGGGCATTGCCGCGGATCATGCGGCGCGATGTGAGCCAGATAGAGGAAAAAAGGCTTGCCCGCCCGTCCCTCCGGAGAAGCCGGATGGTTTCGGATGATTTCGATAGCGGCGTCGCTGAAGACTTCAGCGGAGTGCCTGCCATTCTCCTTCACGGTCTCAAAGGGCGCCTCAAACGGCGCGATCGGCGGATCGTTGTACCCTTCGCCCGGCTCGTAACTCCCCGTCGGATCGAAATCGTGAACCGGAATGTGCCAATGCCCATTGCAGGCCTCGTACCACCCCTTCTTCTTGCGAAATCCGAAGATCTTGGCCCCGGTGGAAAACGAACGCGCGTGGGAGGCGCGATCCTGATGCCACTTGCCCACGTGCGCCGTGACATACCCCGCTTTCCGAAACTGCTCCGGCATGGTCGTATGTTCCGGCGGGATACGCTGGCCTTGGCCTTCGATCCGGAAAAGCGTCCGGCCCGTCATCAGCATGGCCCGGCTCGGCATGCAGACCGCGCCCGACGTGCCGCCCATGATGTGCGCATGGGTGAAGAGCGTCCCTCGCGCCGCGAGCCGGTCCAGATTGGGTGTGTCAATCTCGGGATTCCCCATCGCCGACAAGGTGTCGAAACGCTGGTCGTCCGTGAAGATGAAGAGTATGTTCGGGCGTTTCATTGCTCGCCTTTTCTTTTGGGGGGGCTTCTTTTCCCATGCGCGCCCCAGCGGCGCCTTCATGTGGCGCTTGACGCTTGCCTCAGCGGTCCTTTCTTACCAACTTCAGCGCCCAATCGCTCTTTGAGATCATTCCTCCGTCGGGAAACGGCGGCAGATGGATTGCGCCATCCTGTTCCGCTTTCAGCGTCCCGTTTCCCGCCCCGAGCCAGTCCCCCGTGCGAGGATCGAACCACCGTGCGCGATACTCGCTACCCGGCGGGAAATTCCTGATTGTGGCGATCGGGCAATCGACCTCGAAGTAGACTATCGCCAACCGTGCGTCCGGCGTCCGCATCATGGAGGACCAGCCGCTCAGGCGCCAGGCTTCCAAGCCATCCGATTTCTGGTTTGGCGCGAGGGAGGCCCGGTCCGGGACCAGGTTCTGGTAGTCCGCCCCCTCGGAGAGCATGAAGTCCCTCAAACGCGCCATGTGTTGCCCTGGCGCCAGGAATCGTTCGCCTGCCAGGGCTTCCCAGATATACGGGTTGGCTTGCTTGGGCTCGCCCGTGGTGACGAAGTACCCTTGCGTGCCATACACGTGACCGGCCAAGGCGCCGTTGAGAACGGACCCCCAGGCGCAGGCGCGCGCGTTGGCCGCCTGATCCCCTTGGATGTTGGCCGCCTGTGGATTCCGCGAGTAGGGGTAAAACGGCTCGTTGTTCAACACGGGAAAGGGGTCCGGCAAGCGGAACATCTCTTCGATAAGGGCAAATACGCGATGATCGCGGGGACTGTTCCCCACGCCGTGCAGCGTTAGCCACGGGGCTATGTCGCGATGCCCGTATTGCTTGTATGTGGAGAGCGTTATGTTGGTGGATTGCGGCTGGCCGAAAGGCAACGGGCCGAATTCCCGGTAATGCGCGGTCAATACATCGTTCCATTCTCGTCCGCTGAGCATTTCCTTGCCGGCGGCATCCATGTGCACGCCGCTGAAGATGAAATTGTAACAGCCGTACCGCGCCCCAAGGTGCTGAACGTAGCGGATGAACGATCCCGGCCAATCGTAGTATCTCTTCCACGAAGGCCCATGGTCGCGCCGGACGCTTTCGAAGAAAGGAACGATTCCCTGGTCCGAGAGGCGCTGCATCTTCCGGTCGAGGCTCTGGAAATAGGACGGATTGATCCGGTCGAAATCGGGAACGATCATCTCGTTCCCTGGCGCCTTGCCCGGAAAGAGGAAAGGCCGGTTGCCCGACTCATCCGGCATTTGGGCGCAGTTCTCATCGACCGTCCAACTGGCGCGCAACACGACGCCGTTCTTGTCCGTGATTTTGCCCGGACCATCGGACTGCCACGAGGGGAAGGAGGCGATCATGGCGACGCCGTTGTAGCCTTGACTCTTGCGGAACTGCACGGCCTCTTCAAACCCCATTCCCGGCCCGGGGACATAGCCCGGATCCGGCGCCTTGCCCTTGAAGGGATATCGCCACGTGCCGCAAGACCACCACGTGTCGGCCAGGTAGAAGAAGGGCGTTCCATCCGCGTAGTTGAGAGCGTGGCCGTTTGCTGTCGAGCGAAGGAAGCCGCGCCGGTTGGGGTTCTCGCGCTTCTCCTCCTCGGTCCAGTCTATGGCCGTGAACTCGCCCGTCTTGCCGGCAAGGCCCGCGTCCGGAGGCGTTGAGCCGCTCGTCCACCGCCATTCCCCCGGAGCCGTTGCGACGAACCGAACCCGGAACACGCGGTCGCCGTCCCAGAATCCGTAGACCCGCTTGTCGAATTCCGGGCCTTTCAGATCGACCCATACTTGCGCGTCCGTATAGGGGTTTGCGTATGCCTTTTCGGCTTCCAGGACGATCTCCTGCTTCTCCCAAACGTGCGCCACGCCCGAGCCTGTGCTTGCCATGGTCATGTCTTTCTTCCCCATCGCGTGGACGGCGTTTCCGCCAAGGCATACAAAGATCTCCTCCAACGCAAGCCACCCGATCAAGAGATTCCGCCGGTTGAGGGTCATCGTTGGTCTTCGGATTTCCCTTTCTCGAAGGCATGGTTTGCTTTCAGCGTGAGTTTCAGCGCCCAGTCCATATTCGAACGAGCGCCGCCGCCGGGGAAGTCGGGCATCGTGATTCCGCCCTCGTGGTCAGTCTTCAGAAATCCATTGCCGACATCGCTCCAGAC
>JAPLSS010000622.1 GCA_026398515.1 Candidatus Sumerlaeota bacterium
CTGCGATTCCAGGCGGCTGGGGCTGATCGCGCCGAGGGTCTCGTAGAGGCGCGCGGCCCATTCGGCGTCGAGAGAAGCGCGATTGCGATAGAGCGCCCCGGCGATGCGGCGCGAGAACGCGCGGTCGGCCCCGTCGCGCTCGCGGCCCAGGTCGACGAGCGCGGGCCACGGCGCCGGCGGGTCGGCGCCGCGCGCCAACGCCTCGCCGAGCGCGGCCGCCGTCTCGCCGCCGAGCGACGTCGCGTCGCAGATCCGCTCGACGGCGCCTTGCCCTTCGCCGACGAACGCTTCGATTTCCACGTCCGGCAGAATCGCCCGCACGCGATCGAGAAACACCGACGGGGCCATCTTGCGTCCGCTAGGCTCGGCGGCCACGTAGCTGAGGATCAATCGTTCGGAAGGCCGGGTGAACGCGATATAGGCGAGAAACGGCTCGCGCAACAGGCGCTCCGTGGCGCTGGGGCCCAGTTCCAGGCCGTCTTCCGTCAGCGCGCGGCGGTCGGCTTCGCCCAGAATGGGGTCATCGGCCGGTTCCCGCGGAAAGACGCGGTCGTTCAGGCCGAGAACGAAGACCGCGCGCAGCTCCGGGTGCCGCGAACGCTCGATGGCGCCGACGAGCAATTGATCGAGCGACGGGGGCACAAGGCGCAGGCGGATCGAATCGAGGCCCTCGGCGAGGAGGTCGGCGCACTCGCGCAACGACAGGAGAGCGCCGCGCAGCCCTTCGGCCCATTCGTCCAGCAGCGACTGGATCGCCTGGGCGGTCTGGCGATGCTCGGCGGCGGCCTCCCACGCGCCGGCGGCCTCGGCGTCCGTGGCCCAGCGTTCGATGGTTTCCCCGGCGCCGATGGCGTCCAGCAACGCGTGCAACGCTTCGACGAACGCCTCGGCGCGCACGCCGCCCGTTTCGGTCTTCCGACACGCGTCGTCGAACGCACGCAAGGGCGCGGTGGCGTTCTCCCAAGCCGCCAATTCCTCCTCCCATCGCGCGGGATTCCGCCAATCCGCGCCGTCGAGGCCGAGCGCCAGCGCGCGGTTCTCCAGGCGGTCGGCGTCGTCGCGCGAAAGGGGAAGGAGATCGGTCTTGAGCGCCTGAACCACATCGGATGTCCGCCAACCGCCGGCGACAACTTGCGCCGCCGCCGCGAGGAATTCGGTGAGCGGATGGCATGCGGCTTCGCGCGGCCGGTCGAGGAAAAACGGGATGCGCAGCCGGGCGAGCGCCGCGCGGATCAGATCGTGATACGGCGCCAGGTCGCGCGCGACGAAGCCGATCTCGCCGAAGCGGTAGCCCTCCTCGCGCGCCAGACGCAACGCCTCGCGCGCGGCCAGGTCGACTTCGGCCGCCGCCGTCGGCGCGCAGACGATGCGCACCGCGAACTCATTGGGGGAGTATGGAGTCCCGCCTTCAGGCGGAATGCCGCGAACCGAGCCAAGTCGGGCATTCGCACGGTCTCGGGTTTCGTTGAAAGAACTTCTCTTCGAGCAACGCCAACGCGGGGGAATCTTTGAACCGCGTGGTAGAACGCTCGGGTTTCAACAGCAGATCGGGCGCGACGTGAATGCCCGCTTCCAGCGCGGCGCGGCGCAACTGAGCGCGGGTCTTCTCGCACACCGCGAACGACCGAATCGAAGGCGTTGCGCGTGGCGCAGGCTTTCCAGCCTGTGAGCGGCGCAGGCGTTCTTCGCCGGATTCCGCAGGAGCGAGGTCATCCGGGTCCATGAGCAGTGCGACTTCCGTCGAGCGCGCCGCGCGCATCAACGCCAGCAACGCATCGCGTTCGCGCGGAGTGAAATCGGCGAAGCCGTCGACCCACACCTCGGCGCCGCGCAGCCATTGCGACTCGCCGATCCGCCGAGCCAGTCGGATCAGGCAATCTTCGGAATCCACGAACCGCCCTTCGATCGCCGCGCGATACTCGCGTTCGATCAGCGCCAGATCGCGCAGCTTC
>JAPLSS010000274.1 GCA_026398515.1 Candidatus Sumerlaeota bacterium
GTCCCTGGGAATCAGGCGAAAAATGGCGCCGAACCCGTTGGCGTGATAGTGGTAGTTGGCGCGGAAGCGGGCCTCGTCGCCGAGCGAATAGGCGAAGTCCAGGTCGCCCGACTCGACGAAGCGCTGCCAGCGGCCGCTGGGGCAGATTTCGTCGAGCAGGAAGCGCAGGCCTTCCTCGTCCAGCGTCCGGTCGTTGATCTTCTCAATGACGCCGTGGAGGCGCATCTTCGGCGTCTGGCCCTGCGACAAGGGCAGGTCCGAGCCGCCGCGGTCGAGAATCACGCGAAACAGGTCGTCGATCTTCGGCATGTTAGCGCCTTCGTGTCGCGGCCTTTAATCGTCCTGCCCCAAATTGTGCTGCCTCTAATAGTCCCGTGGGATTGAGGAAGGCAGGACGATTCGGGGCAAGACGATTCGAGGCTTCGGGAATTGAGAGTTCATCCCCCCGCGCCCGCCTCCTCAAACACCCTCTTGTTGTCGGCGCGCTTCGGCCGTGTCGATCACGCCCGCCTGCGCCAGTTCCAGCAGCGAATCGTCCAGCCGCCGCATCCCCATCTTCCGCAAGGTCTGCATGATCGAGGGGATCTGGAACGGCTTGTCGTCGCGCAGGACGGCGGCCACCGGAGGGGTCACGAACAGGATCTCCAGCGCCAGCGCCTGGCCTTGGCCGTCGTTGCGCCGCACGAGCTGCTGGCTGATGATACCGCGCAGCGACTCCGAGAGCATCATGCGAATCTGCGCCTGTTGGCCGACGGGGAAGCCGTCGACGATGCGGATGACGGTGCGCGCGGCGGAAGTCGTGTGCAGCGTGCTAAAGACCAGGTCGCCGGTTTCGGCGGCGCTGATGGCGGTGGACAGGGTCTCATGATCGCGCAGCTCGCCGACCATGATCACGTCGGGGTCTTCGCGCAGGGCGGCGCGCAACGCCACGGCGAACGAGTTGGTATGCTTCCTCACCTCGCGCTGCGTGACCTGGCACTGCTGGGGCGCGTGCGCGTATTCGACGGGCCGTTCGATGGTGATGATGTGATCGGCGCGGGTGCGGTTGATCATGTCGATCAGCGCCGCCAGCGTGGTGGTCTTGCCGCTTTTGCCCGGGCCGGTCACCAGGACTAGGCCCTGGGTATACTCGGTCAGGCGGACGAGGCAGTCGGGCAGGCCCAACTCTTCGAACGACGGCGCCCGGTCGCGGATGACGTGGAACGTGCCGTCCCAGCCGAGGCGCTGTTTGTACAGGTTGGCGCGAGAGCGGCCGTGGCCGGGGATCTCCAGGCAGCTTTCCAGGCTTTGCTGGTCGATGAGGCGCGCGATCTGCTCTTCGCTCAGAACTTCGAAAAGCAGCTTCATGGCATCGTCGGCCGAGAGCGGCGGGACGTCCAACGGGACGATGGCGCCATGCAGACGCAGGAACGGGCGGACCTCCGAGCTGATGTGCAGGTCCGAGGCGCCGGCGGCGCGGACATAGGCCAGGAAGTCCGCCAAGTGTTCGAGTTTTGCCGGTAGCGGTGTGGCGGCGACAGACGGAGTGGACTGGATGGACGCAGTGGACGCAGCGGACGGAATGGACGGCCCGGGAGAAGCATCGGCAGGGCGTGGCGCCGCGGGCGGCGTGGGTGGCTCGGCCGGCGCGGACATCGGCGGAGTCGGCGGCGTGCGCTCCTGCAGGATTTCGCGCTGCCGCCTTTGGATGACCAGAATCGCCTCGACCTGCTCGGCGGTCAGATACCCTTTTGACACGAGCGCTTCGCCGAGACGCTGGCCCGGCGTGCGGCTGATCAGTTCCACCGCCTCGCCCAACTGCTCGCGCGTGATCAGCCCGTTGCGATAAGCGGTAGAGCCCAGAAACGTGTCGATTTCGGTGAGGATGCTCATAAGTCGATTTTGCGAGGCAAGTTTCTTCCACTGAACGTATCGGCAGGAGCGGGCATCGGATGAAGAGGCAAGGAGACGACGTTTCCCTGGGAGCCTGGGAGAGGTGATAGCATAATATGCTTGCATTCGCTGGCGTTTGGCGCCAGCATAGGTTCACCCGAGTGAAGGAGAGTAGCATGAGCGCCATCACCGTTCGCGGCCTCGGCGGGCCAACCGTCAAAGCCATCAAGGACGCCGCCGCCCAGCGTTCATTGAGCATGAACCGCTTTATCGTGGAAGCGCTGGAGAAGGCGGTTGGCGTCGGGGGCCGGAAGCCGAAGGAATATCACGATCTGGACGAGTTCTTCGGGTCATGGACCCAGGCGGAGTGCGACGTCGTGATGCGCCGCGTGTCGCAACAGCGCCGAATCGATCAGGATCTCTGGCGATGAGATCTCTGCTGATCGACACCAGCGCCTACTCCGAAGCCATGCGAGGGACCCCCGCCGCCGTGCAGGCTCTTCAAACGCATGACCGGCTCCTCCTCTGCCCCATCACGATTGGGGAACTCCTTGCCGGATTTCATGGCAGCGCGAACGAGGCCAGAAGTCGAAACCAGTTGCGTCGATTCCTCGCCCATGATCGAGTGCATTCGGTTCCCATCACCGACGAAACAGCCGAGTTCTACTCCCACCTCTTCTCCGGTCTGAAGCGGCAGGGAACCCCCATTCCGACGAACGACTTGTGGATCGCGGCGTCCGCCATGGAACATGGGGCGAGTTTGGCAACTCGCGACAAGCATTTCCACCAACTGCGGGTCATCCTTGTTGTCCCCGTTTAGCTGCTCTGGGGTTCCTCACGGTTTCTCTTTATTCCTCCGGCCCACCTCTCTATACAGAATCCTACACTCCCCGAAGCGAGGAACGGAAATGGCCAAAGCGAAGAAGGCGGTGTTGATCGGCATCGATTCGGTGCCCAAGTGGCTGTTGGATGAATACGTGCGGCGCGGACACGCCCCGGCGATTGGGCGGCTGATCGAGAACGGCTGCTACACCGAGGGCCGGTCGTATTGCCCGGTGGAGACCGGAACAAACTGGACGGTTATCGCCACCGGCGCCCCGCCGATGGTGACCGAGGTCAACATGGGCACGCACCTCGTCGGCTCGCCGCTCAACGAAACCGTGCGCGGGTTCCCCTCGAATCTCTGCAAGGCCGAGCAACTGTGGAACGCGGCGGCGCGCGGGGGGAAACGCAGCGTCATCTTCGATTATCCGGGGTGCCGTCCATACAACTGTCCCACCGCGATCTGCGTCGGCGAGGATGGCCGCCCCGGGCGTTCATGCCGCGCCGTGCAGGAGCCCCGCGGCTACATCGTCGCCCCCACGCCCCTGGAGATCGAACGCTTCAAAGTGGGTTTCGCGAACGAGATCCGGATCGAACGGGCCGAAGGATGGGCCAATCTTCCGCCGGCCTCCGGCGCGGCGCTGGCCGCGACGATCCCCATCTTGCCCGAATCGGTCAGCGAGATTCGTTCGGCGGGCGAGCTGTACGCCCTGCTTCTGCCCGAATCCGGGGGCGCGTATCGTTCGGTCGAGATTTGCGCCGGGCGCGACCGGGCCGCGCGGATCAGCGTCGTGAGGGTGGATCAATGGAGCGGGCCGCTGCGCCATACGTTCACGACCAATCTCGGCCCCGTCGAGGGGTATTGGCGGGCGCGGCTTCAGGAACTGACGCCGGACGCCAAGCGCATGCGCCTGTATTTCACCCAGATCTACCCGGTGCGCGAGTTCGCAACTCCGGCGGCGATCGAAGAGCGCCTGCTGCGCGAACTGGGGCCGTACATCCCGCACACCTGCCGGCAGCAGACCATCCACAGCGGCGGCGCCGACATGTGGACCTTTCGCGACGAGGTGGAACAGACCGTCGACTGGTATTGCCGGGCGATGGAGATCGTGCTGGGCGGCGAGGAGTGGGACCTGTTCATGATGAAGTGGCACCCCACCGATTTCGCCAACCATTTTGGGGCGTTTCAGATCGAGCCGCGCCATCCGCAATTCGAACCCGCGCGCGAGGAAGAAGGCTGGGCCTACCACGGGGCGATCATGCGCCACGGCGACCGGCTCGTCGAAACCGCGATGCGCCTCGCCGGCGAGGAGGCGCTGGTCGTCGTGGTCTCCGACCATGGCGCCATCGCCGTGCCGCCCGGGGAGGGAGGCCATGGCCCCAGTCTTGGCCAGGCGTTTGAGAAAGCCGGTCTGCTCGCGCGCAAACCGGATAGGACAATCGACTGGAGCCGGACGCGCGCCTTCCCGACCGGCCATTACGTCTACGTCAACCTGGCCGGCCGCGATCCCGGGGGCATCGTCCAGCCCGGCGAGGAATACGAGCAGGTGCGCCAGATGGCCATCGACATCGCGCTCGACCAGAAGAACCCGACGACCGGGCGCCATTCCGCGAACCTGGCCTGCCGCAAGGAGGACGCCTGGATGGTCGGCGTGGGCGGCGAACGCGTCGGCGACGTCTTCCTCTGGAGCGAGGAGCGCCTGCCGCGGAAGACGACGATGCGGGAATACCTGGCCGCCCATCCCGGCGCCGAATTCGGCACGTGGGAGATGCCGCACTACAGTTCCGGCGCGCACACGCACGATCCGTTCATTGTCATGGCCGGACCCGGCGTGAAGAAGGGCTATCGGCGGACTCTGCCCGTGTGGCTGAGCGCCGTGGCGCCGACGATGGCCCTGGCGGCGGACTTCCCCGTCCCCGCGAACGCCCAAGGCGCGGCGATTTGGGATTTTTTGGCGGAGTGACAATGAACAACGACCTCTTCTTGAGGAAGTGTTCGAAGAAGCCACAAGGAGGGTGTTCCTATGAAAGGCGCTGTTGTCACGACTTCATTGATTGCCCTTCTGGCTGTCCCGGCTGCGGAGCTCAGGGCGGAAGTAAACCGAGACGCCTATGGAATCTGGGTCAGGGGCAAGAACTACGATCTGAGCGAGTTCCCCTATAGAGGCGTGGAAGTCGATCCCGCATGGGCGGACATCGAGCCCTCGGAAGGCGTCTTCGATTGGAGAGATTTCGATGCGGGATTGGAGAAGGCGACGGATCTCGGGTTCTATACCTTCATCAGTATCAACGTAGGCCCGATGAGTCCCATGTGGCTGTATGACATCGGGATTCCCAAGGTGATGACTCAACACCGCGTCAGGACCGGACCTTATCCCTACTACTTGGATCCTCGCCACGTATCCTATTATCACCGCCTCATCGAGGAATTCGGGCGGCATGTGCGATCTCTCCCCGCCCGATTGACCGATCGGATCGTGTTTGTGCAAGTTAAGACCGGATCGACGGGAGACGAGGCGCCTTACAAGGGGCCTCCGTCGCCCGCGCAGTACGCGATTACGAAAGAGCAGTGGGACGATTTCCGGCTGGCCGCGTTCAAGGAGTTCAACGCCGCCTTCCAGGAAGGGCCCGGGGCGGTCATTCCGCTGATGTTCAACGCCATTCTGGATAACGAATCTCTTTTGGACTGGGTCTCTAAGAACGTGAAGGGCGGGTGGGGGCACAAGATGGGCGGATATGGCCAGTGCTATCAGCTCAACGACGAAGCCGAAAGAGGGCTGGACTATCTCCCTCACCTCCTCGACCCGGCGCCCGGGGAGTATGAATTCTTCAGCCGTTGCGAGATGGATCAAGGATGGAAGGGAGGCATTTTCGCGCCCAACATTCGGATGGCGTTTTATTGGACCGGGCTTTCGGCCCTGCACAGCGGACTGAGCATGTGGAATCTCAGCGAAACCGCGCGGGAGTGGTGCCGCGACAATAAGTATTGGGACTTTGCTTACTTCTTCGACAAGTACGCCGGTCAAACCCATTCCGCCGCGGCTGCCGGCGCTTTCTGCGCCCTGCGCGAGGGGTTGGACTCCGCGGATACGGAGAAGTTTCCGGAAGCGCAATTCGGCGCCGCGGACATCAAGAACAAGGAGAGATATCTAGCCATCTGCGCCGCTTATGCCGGCCGGGGCGCGAAGATGGACGACGTCGATGGGGTGCTGGCGGGCCAAGTCAATCAACGAAGCAGCCAAAAAGGCCTCAACGACGCGGGGTGGATGATCTTCCGCGGAAACTATGAACGCTTCCTTCACCAGATCGACGCCGACACGACCAGCGTCGGCTGGTGGCGCGTCGGCGGCGAGGTCGCGGAATCCACCCCTGTATATGCCCGCTTTGCGCGCGGCTTTGATCGCGCCAACGGCAAGGACGCCATGTATTTCGACATCAAGGACTCTTTCTTTTCCGGCAAGCCATTGAACGGGGCGTATCCCATGACCGTGCGGGTCGTTTACTATGACAAAGGGACCGGGCAGTGTTCGTTGCAATACGACGCGACGGACAATCCCAAAAAGACAGCTTATATTGTGACCAAGACCAATTCGGGAACGTGGAAAGAGAAGATCGTCACGCTGACGGACGCCAACTTCGGCAACCGCGGCCCACGAGGCGCGGACCTGACCCTGGCCAATGCGGACGCGGAAGACGACATATTCCACATGGTGGAAGTGACACGGGGCAAGCGCGAGTAGGAGGCCAAACGCCGCACATACACATCGCGGCATAAGCAATGCAATAACGCC
>JAPLSS010000549.1 GCA_026398515.1 Candidatus Sumerlaeota bacterium
AAGCAACGCGCAGGCTGGAAAGCCTACGCCACTCAACCGCCGATCTTCGAAGCGGTCTAGCCAGCCTCGGCCGCAGTTCCTGAGCCTGTCGAAGGGCAAGGCCGGTCTACTTGCAAAGGTCCCACAATGAGACAGACGCGCAATCGCCAACGACTTCGGGGATTGACCTTGATGGAGCTCATCGTGGTCATGGCGCTGTTGGCCGTGGTCTTTGCGATCGTTTCGCCGTTCCTGACCTCGTTTTTCCGGGGACGAGACCTGGACAACGAAGCCCGCCGCCTGTTGGCGCTGACGCGCTATGGGCGCAGCGAGGCCATCTCCTCGGGCACGGCGCTGGAGCTGTGGATCGACCCGGCGACCGGGGACTACGGCCTCCAACCGCGGGACCCCTACGCCACGAGCGCCATGCCCGCCACGCAGTATCGCCTGGCCGACGGGCTCAGTTTCGACACGGGCCAGGCAACGCGGGGCGACGATGGAAAATTGCGAATCGTTTTTCATTCGGACGGTGCGATCGAGGGCGAGTCGGTGACGGTGCGCGAGAGCCGGGGCGGCGCGCTGGCCATTCAACCGGCGGACGCCGGCCAATCCTACGTGATCGCCGAGGCCGACCAGCAGGCCGGAGGGGCAAGATGAAACTGAGGAGCGCCAAAGGACCGCAGGGACGTAAAGGACCGCAGGGACGCATGGGGCTTGCGGGTCCTTTGGGTCCTTTGAGCCCTTTGGGTCCTTTGATCCCTTTGCCAAACCTAACCTCTCAGCGCGCGTTCACCTTCGTCGAAGCCCTGGCCGCCATGGTGTTTGTCGGCGTGCTGGTTCCCATCGCCATTCAGGGCGCGCTCGTCGCCGGGCGCGTGGGCGAGGCCGCCGAGCGCCGGGAGAAGGCGGCGTACTTGGCCGACCGCGTGCTGACCGAAGCGGTTGTCACGGGAACCTGGCAAAGCGGCGCGCAGTCGGGCGATTGCGGAACGGACTGGCCGGACTACCGCTGGACGCTGGAGACCAGCGACTGGACCACCGAGCCGGGGCTGATTCTCGTCACGGCTACGGTGTTCTACAAGGTGCAATCGAAGGAATACGCGGCGCGGCTGAGCACCCTGGTCGAGGAGGCGACGACGCAATGAGATCGCGCGTCCAACCGTCTCGATTCCGCGCCGCCGGCTTCACGTTGCTCGAGGTGTTGTCGGCGATGGCGATTTTCGCCGTCATTCTCGCCGCCCTGTACTCGACGTTTCATACGGTCATGCGCGTGCGCGAGCAGACCTACCAGCGCATCGAAGCCGACGCCCCAAACCGCTACATCGAAGAGGTGATAAGGCGCGACTTGGCCTGCGCCGTCATTCCCAACGGCATTCTGGCCGGCTCATTCCTGGGCACGACGCAATCGCAGGGCGATTCCCGCTCCGACGAACTGGAATTCTACACGGCCTCGGCCACGCTGCTGGAAGACGAAAACTTGCCCTACGGCGACATCCAGAAGATCGACTACTCGCTCCAGGAGCCGGACGTTCAGACCACCTCTCAGGGGTGGGACTTGATCCGATCCGTGACGCGCAACCTGCTGCCTCTGACCGAAGACGAGCCGGAAGAGCAATGCCTGGCGCACGGCGTGCGGTCGCTCGGATTCCAGTATTACGCCTCCCAAGCCTGGAACGACTCCTGGGATTCGACCGCCCAGGACAACGCGGCGCCCGAAGCGGTCCTGGCGCGCGTTGACTTCCAGCCCCGGTCCTCGGACGGCCAGACCCCCGAGCCGCTGGAGTTCATCGTTCCCATCGACGTTCGGTCGTCGTCGTCGGCATCGAGCAGCGGAACCGGCGGATCGACCACGGGAGGCGCCCAATGATCCTCTCCCGCCCCCCACACATGGTCCACTTTGTCCACTCCGTCCACCCGGTCCATTCAGCCCGCCGCGGGACGGCCCTGGTCATCGTTCTGTGGATCAGTTTCGGCCTGGCCGCCATGGCGCTGTATTTCGGCCACGCCATGATGCTGCAATATCGCGCCGGGGCCAACACGGTGGCCGCGCTTCAGGCCGAACAGGCCGTCGAAGGCGCCGCGCGGTACATCCAGTATGTTCTGACCAACTCGGCCGAAGCGGGCGCCGCCCTGGATCAGACTCTGTTCCAATCCGAGGCCATCGCCGTCGACGAGGCGCAGTTCTGGCTTGTCGGCCGCGATCCCCAGGATTCGACGGGCAAGACGATCAGTTACGGCTTGGTCGATGAGGCCGGCAAACTCAACCTCAATACCGCCACCGTCGACATGCTCGAAGGCCTGCCCGGCATGACCCCGGAGCTGGCCGGAGCGATCGTCGACTGGCGCGACTCCGACAGCGACGTGTCCACCGACGGGGCGGAAAGCGACTCGTACGCCCTGCGCCAGCCCGCAAGCCAGTGCAAGAACGGCCCCTTCGAAACGGTCGACGAGCTGCGCCTGGTCCTGGGCGCCGATTGGAACATCCTGTTCGGCGAGGACGCCAATCTCAACGGCGCGCTCGATCCGAACGAAGACGACGAGGCGGTCTCCGAGCCGCCTGACAATCACAATGGAGTTCTGGACCCCGGCGTCCTGGAGTATGTGACGGTCTTCAGCCGCGAACCCAACAAGGCCGCCGACGGCTCGGCGCGTCTGAACATCGCCAATGCCTCGTCCCAGGAGATCGGCCGCCGCCTCGCGGATACGCTGGGCGAGGATCGCGCCCGGGAGATCGAACGAGCCCTGGGTCCGCGGCCGCCCCGATTTTCCAGCACGCTGGATTTTTACGTGCAGGCCCAATTGACCAAGGACGAATTCGATCAGGTCGAAGACCTCCTGACCGTCACGGACGGAGATACGATCCCGGGGCGCGTCAACATCAACGCGGCCCCGGAAGCCGTGCTGGCCTGCCTGCCCGGGATCGGCACGGACAACGCGCAGACGGCGATGGCGTACCGCCAAGGCAAGACATCGGAGGATTTGGTGTCGAGCGCCTGGTTAGTCGAGGCAATCGGAGCGGAAGCGGCGGTCCAGGCCGGCCCGTTCGTCACCACGCATTCCTATCAGTTTTCGGCCGATGTCGCCGCGGTGGGCGCCGGGGGCCGGGGATTCCGGCGTGTGTTCTTTGTGTTCGACACCAGCCAGGGCGCGCCCACGGTGATCTACCGGCGCGAACGCTCGCCGCTGGGCTGGCCGTTGGGCGAGTCGGCCCGCACTCAGCCGACTTCGCCTTCGACCACGGGGGGGACTCGTTGATGAAATCGAAACCCGTGAGCCGCCTGTTGGGTCTGGCGTTTGAGGACCAGGGATTCGCCGCCGCGTTCATGCGCCGCACGGAAACGCGCCTGACGGTCGAGCGATTCGCCCGGCTTCACATGTCGCTGGATCCGACGTCGGACGATCCGGACCTGGTCGGGCGCGAAATCCGCCATCTCCTCGCCGGCGCCGGCATGCGCGAACGGCGGTGCCTGGTTTGCGTGCCGTTGAAATGGATCATGTCGGCCCGCGTGGAAACGCCCGAACTGTCCGAAGAGGACCTTCAGAGTTTCCTCGAAATCCGCGCCGAGCGCGAATTCTCCTTCCCGCTCGACGACTTGGCGCTGGGCGTGTCGCGCTTCGCCACGCGCGACGGCGGGCGGGGCGCCATGTTGGCCGCGGTCCCGCTGGCCCGCATCCAGGCGCTCCGAACGGCGTTGCGCGCCGCCGGCCTGAAGCCCTTGAGCATAACGCTGGGCGTGGCGGCCCTGGCCCGGCGGCCGAGCGGCTCTTCAGACTGCCGCGCCGTCGTGGTCGGCGATGAACGAGGCGCGGACCTGGCCGTGGCCTGCGGGGGCGGCGTGGCGGCGCTTCGACGGATGGAGGAGAAGCGTACGGACGCGGCGCCCGGCGGCGGGATGGACGTTCGCGCCATTGGCCGCCAGGTGCGCATCACCTTGGGGAACCTTCCCGGGACATTGGGCGACGACTTGCGCGAGGTGGAGGCCTTCGGCGCCCGGCAGGTCGCCGAGCCGCTGGCCGCCGAGATCGAGGCGGCGCTGCGGCGCGCCGGGTCGGCGGCGCGGGCCGTCCTGGGCGGCGTCGAGACGGAATTGAACTTGAACGGAACGAAAGAAGCCGCCGGGGCCATGCCGCTGCTGGCCGCGATGGCCGCCTGCCTGAAGGGGCTTCCGCTGGAGTTCGAGTTCCTGGCCGCCAAGAGGAAGAAAGGGCCCACCCAAGAGGCGCAACGGGTCAAGCGAACAACGATCCGGGCCGCGATCGCCGCGGCGGCCGTGGCGGCGGCGTTGGTCGGCGCGGTTCTCTATCAGAAATGGGAATTGGCCAGCCTGGAATCGGAATGGGTCGGCCTGGAGCCTCAGGTCGCTCAGGTCGAGACCATCCAGGCCAGGATCCGCGGCGTCCGCCCGTGGTTCGACGAGACGCTGCCAAACCTGGACGTGCTGCGCGCGCTGGCCATGGCGTTTCCCGAGCGGGGCACGGTGTGGGCGACCTCCGTGCGGATCAAGGACGGCGCGGAGGTCACGGTCAGCGGCCGCGTCCAGAGCCGCGAGGACCTTTTCGCCATGTGTGACCGGCTGAAGGCCAGCGGGGATTTGGCGAACTTTCAAACCCCGGTTCTCGAGGCCTCGGGCGAGGGCGGCCAGATCGTCTTCGCCATCAACTTCCGGCTGAACGCGGGGAAGTGACTGTTGACTTTGGGTTTTATATTTGAGGGCGCTCCCAGGAGCCGCACAAGAGAAGAGAAATGACGCCCATGCCGAAAGACCCCAAACAGCGCCAGCGGCTCATGCTCATCGTCGCCGCGTGTTTGATCGGGGCGTTCGCGTCGGACCGCCTGGTGTTCACTCCCCAATGGACCGCCTGGAACGCCCGCGCCGCCCGCATCGCCCAGCTGGAACAGGACTTGAGCCGCGGACGCGACCAGGCGGCGCGGCGCGCCGAGCTCGTGCGCCGCTGGCGCGAGATGGAAAAGCGGTCGCTGCCCGCCAGCCCCGCCGCGGCCGAGGATTTGATTCTGAAATCCGTCGGCCAATGGGCCAAGGAATGCCGTTTGGATCTGTCGTCGGTGAAGCCGCGTCCCCCCGCGGAGGGCGGTCGCGACACCAAAAACGCTTGCCCGCGGTTGGGGTTTCGGGCCTCCGCGCGCGGCTCGATTCAGGCCATTGCGCAATTCCTCTGGCGATTGGAGAGCGCCCCCTTGCCGCTGCACGTCGACGAAATCGAAATCGCCGCGCGCGATAAGGGGAAGGGCGGGGCGAGCGACGAGCTGTCGCTCGACATCCAATTCAACGGCCTGTTAATGGCCTCGGCGCCGGAAACGCCCGCGCCCGAGTCCAAGCCCGCCGCCGAGACCCCCGAGGAGCCGTTGTCATGACTCGATGGATCGCACTGTCATGCTGGCTGGCGTGGGCGTGGGCGGCGGAATCGGGCCTGGCGGCGCAGAGCCTTGTCCCGTCCGAGACCGACTTCGCCGGTTACGCTCTCGTTGTGCAACGCAACATCTTCGATCCATCGCGCCGCCCGCCGCAGGCCGACCGCGGACCGACCCCGACGCCCGCGCCCGCGCCGGAGACGCTCGATCTGACCGGGGTGGTCGTCCAGACTTCCGGG
>JAPLSS010000210.1 GCA_026398515.1 Candidatus Sumerlaeota bacterium
ATGGCCGCCATGGCAGCCGATTGCGTCGCCGTGATCGGTTGTCCAGAGAACTGCTGTGTTATCCACTAAACCAAGTTTCTCCAGCGCGTCGAGGATCATCCCGCCGGCCGCATCGACGAGCGTCACCTGGGCGTAGGCGCGGGCCAGGGCCTTCTGCCATTCGCTCCACGGAAGCGGGTTGGGGACGATCAGTTTCCCCTTGTCGCTCAGGGGGAAGTTGCCCTCGGTCCGGTAGACCTCGGGCTTGCGCTCCAGCGTGTCGCGGAAACTGGGGTATTCGGGAATCGAGGCGGGATCGTAGAGCTCGGCGAATTCGCGCGTGGGGAAGTAGGGCTGATGCGGCCCCCAGAAATCGACGCGCAGGTGGAAGGGCTGAGAGTCCTTGCGCGCCGCCAGTTCGCGCAACTTCTCGCAGGCCAGGTGGGCGAGGAAGAACGCTTCGTGCGTCTCCTTGGGGGTGAGCAGGATGCCCGCCGCGTGCTCGTTGCTCCACTTCATATCCTGCCGATAGATCTCGCCCGGCCTCATGGGATTCACCACCCCCCTTCGCAGAGTCGGCGGCCAGAAACTGCGCTCAATCCGAATCTCCGGCTCGGGCAGGTTCTTGCGCTTCAGATACTCCTTGTACTCCGGTTTCGTGTAGGGGTTGTTGTAGGAGGGATAGTTGAAGCCTTCGCAATGATGGTCGAAGGCGGTCCCGGGGCCGGCATGCCATTTGCCATAGTAGTAATTCCGATAACCGCCCGCGGCGAGGAGATCGAGGTAGGTCTCGCGATCGAAGGGATGGTTGGTGTCGTTCTTGATCTCGCCGTGGTTGTGGGGATAGAGGCCGGTGAGCATCGTCCGGCGCGCCGGCCCGCACAGGGGACAGGCGCAATAGGCGCGATCAAACTCGATCCCGCCCGCGGCCAGCCGCTCGAACCGCGGCCGCATGATCTTCGGCCCCTGGTCCCATCCGTGGCGGTAGTAGACCTGGTGGTCGTTGAGCAAGAAGACAATATTGGGCTTGGACGGCACAGCGGATTCCTTTCGCAGGCGGATATGACGCTCCAGAATGCGGAATTCGCGGGGAGATTCTAGAGAATATTCCGGTTACAATCGGCTGCGGCGCCGTGTCGCCAAAAGTGAGAATGGATTGGGGCTCATGGCGCGTCGCGCTGCCGGGAAGCGGATGAAGAATAGGCCAGTCTTGCCGAGGCTGGCTTTCGCCGCGAAGAGCGGCATCCAGTCCACCCCGGCAGGGAGGACCTACTGGGATTCGCGAATGGCAGGTTCTCGCGCCATGCCCGAAACGACGCATTGACGAAACGGCATCATCTTCTGGCCTCCTTGTTCGCCGCCCGATCCATCGCGGCGGATGAGGCCAGAGTCTCACGCCGTTTGCCGAGAAGACCGGGCCGTGAGGACGCCGTCGGTCAGTCGCGTCGGGGCGCGCCGGATTCTTCATTCCAGCTCGCTTGAATCAGGGCGACGCCTTGGCGCGGGAGCGTGAAGTCCAGCGTCAACGAGCCATCAACGACGTCGCGCCATTCGGGGGAGCCGACCGCGGCGAGTTGGCCGGCCGCCTGAAGGCGGGCGTACTCGTCGGCGGAAGGATTCTGAGGCGCGCCCATCTCCTTCCACACCGTGAATGCGTTGCTGTGGCGCTCGTCGATCTGATAGCGCCGAATGAGGACGCGCCTGGCCGCCGTGGGAAGATTCTCCACGATGAGATGAATGGAGGCGTCCGGCGCGGGCACATCGTCGTCATGATAGTTCCAGACGAGGACCGATGCTTCCCCTTCGCGCCCGGCCGCCAGCGCGTCGATGTCGGGCCGGGCGCACGCGCCGGCCTTCAGCATCTCGTCCACGCCAAGGGCGCCGCTGCTCCTGGCGCGCAGCCGCTCGCCGTCCATCAGACCCAGCATGCGGAACAGGTTGAGAATCGGCTTGTCGATCCCATTGGTCGCGAGCGTGCGGAAGCCGTCGAAGTACGGCTGGTCCTCGAACTCGAACGCCCACGTCACCACGCCGCGGATATTCGACCGATGCGTTGCGGCGAGCGAATAAACGCCGCCCAGCACGGCGGCGGTGTAGGCCGGATACTGCGAACCGTTGCGATAGGCGTTCGCCGGATGAAGCCGGGCCGTGCGGGCCGCGCCGCCTTCGGGATCGGACTCGCCGAGGATGATCGGCGTGGAGCGCCATTCGGGAAACGAGGCGACGATTTCGAATCCCTTGGCGATGGATTCCAGGTGGGGGCTGATGCCCATTTGCACGTGGCCGTCGACCACGCTCGGACGGCCCTTGGCGTGGAAGGCGATGAAATCGAGCGGGGCGCCGGTTTTGCCGGTGGCGTAGTTGGTTCCGCTGATGCAGTGTTCGAGGAACTGGCGCAGGAAGTTGGACGCCCTCTCCGATCGCGGGCCAGTGCTGTCCGGCCCGCCGACGCGGGCGTTGGGAATGGCCCGTTTCACCGCGTCGACGGCGAAATCATAGAGTTGGAAATACTCGTCCGGCGTTCCCTGCCAATAGTGAATGTCGGGCTCGTTCCACACCTCCCAGAGCCACGTCTCGACCTCCTCCCGGCCATATCGCTCGGTCGAATGACGCGCCCATTGGAAGACCAACTCCGCCCACTTCCCGTGGTCCTTCGGCGGATACGCCCACCCGCCGAGGATGCTTGTGTTCGGGAAGTCATGCCGGTAGGGCCGCGGCTTGATGGAAAGCGCCTCGGGCATGAAGCCGATCTCGACGAGCGGCTTGGCGTCGGCGTCGCGGTAGGCGTCGAAGATGCGGTCGATGATCGTCCAGTCGTAGACGGGGCGTTCTTGCGCGTCTTCGGTGTAGGCGTTCGACGAGCCCCACTTCAGCGCCGCCGTCCCATCGCCGGAATTCAGGAGACAGTGCGCGCGGATATAGGCGGGCGCGGGGCTGAGGGCGGCAATCTCGCCGAGCAGCGGCTTGCCGTATTTCATGTAGGTGTAGTTGCACTCGTCGTAGCAGAAGCAATTCCAAATGGGATCGAACGGCCCCAGCCGGTCCGCCGCGTCGACCCGAACGGTTGCGTTGTCAGGGCATTCGTTGCGGTTCATGAGATCCTCCCAGGGAAATGGCCGTCGGAGTGGCGTCCGCTGCAAAGTAGCGCCGGCTTTCCAGCCGGTATTTCTGCTACCAAAATGGGGAGTATGGAGTCCCGCCTTCAGGCGGAATGTCGGGTGACGCGAAGAGTCATGAGCCGTTGTCACAATAGCAAGTAGGAGACAACTACCGGCTGGACAGCTGGCGCTAGTTTGCAGCCGGCGTTGGTCTATAGCCACCGATCCAGCCAGTCCAGGATTGCGGAGCGCGCATCGGCCGTCTCGAAATGCCCCGTTTCATAGCGGAGAAGCTTCCACGCCTCCGAAGCGCCGAGCGCGCCATAGAGCTCCTTCAAATGCCGATCGATCTTGTCGAGGCCGGAGGGCGGAGTCAGCTTGTCGTAGTTCCCCGCGATTCCCAGGTGCGGACGAGGGGCAATGAGGGCGTTGAT
>JAPLSS010000565.1 GCA_026398515.1 Candidatus Sumerlaeota bacterium
ACTTGCCGGCCCACTTGCCCAAATCCACCGTGCGCGCGATCCATTTCGCTTCCTTCTGCCATTCCTCGAACGCCGTCTCGTCCTTGCCGTCGGCGCGGACGATCACGCGGAACACCACGCCGTCGCTGTTGCCCTTCTGATCGCTCAGGCCGGTCAGGAACTGCAACGTCGGCGCGCTCGTCGGCACGACCACGTCCTTTTCCCACCACACGTATCCGCCGCCGACCCGACTGCTGTACGGCGGATGGACCGAGTAAGCGGGGTGGGTTTCCTTCCCGATCTTCATCTTGTCCTCGTAGCGGAACGAGGCGCTCGTGCGCTCGGCGTCGAGCGGGGCCTCCTGCTCGCCGCGCACGCACATGCCGTGTTTCGGCAGGTCCGCGGAGACCAGCTCGCCGCCGCCGCTCTGGCAGCCCAGCCACACCACGCGCGGGACCGCCGTCGGATAGCCCGTCCACGGATCGGCGCTCAGTGTGCAGGAGATCAGCAGATCGCCTTCGGGGATTTGCAGGCCGTGGAAGACGGCTTTCATCTGGGCGTCGGGCGCGCCTTTGCTCGAGAGCTGCAAGGCCTTTCCATCCGCGGACTTGGCGATAGAGACGCCCTCGCCGCTCCACTTCGAGACGAACTCCGGCGCCACCTGCGCGCCCGCGCCCTTGAGGAGATCGGGCGTCTGAAGGCCCAGGCGGACGGGAGCGCCCTTGGGCATGCCGAGCCAGTGCTTCTCCTTCTCGGCGCCTTTGACCAATTCGTCCCACACGCCGACCAGTTCGTTTTCGGCGCGCCTGGGCTGCGTGGAATACGTCACCGCCGCGTCGACCATCTGCGCCACCGCCATCACGAGCCGCGCGATGTGCACGGGCGAGGCCTTCTTCCCCTCGTCCTTGTCGTTTACGCCAAATTTGTGGTTAATGTAATTCAGCTTCGGTTCGCGCGCGTGGTCGCGCCAATAGAAGTGCCGGTTCAGCCCGCCCGACCAGTCGACGATTTCGGTGTCGGAGAGAATGGGCCAGCCTTCGCTTTCGATGCCGTTCAGGAGGCCGAAGGAGCGTTGCGAGTTGCCGCCGCTCTGGCCGTCGGCCATGATCAGCCGGTCATCGCCGAATGCCTCGCGTAGGCGCTTGTGCATGTCGAACACGCCGAGGCCGAAGACGTTGACGCCGTCCTTCATGCCGTAGTCGGCCACGCCGTCGCCGTCGCAGTCGGCGCCGCGGTTCACGTTGGCTCTGCCCCGTCCTCCCGCCTTGGTCCAGGGCGACGCGTCAAACTCCAGGCCGTCCAAGGCGCCGAGCACGCCGTCGGGGGCGAACCAGTTCTTGAGTTTCTCCAGTTGAACGTCGGCGCAGGTCTTGCCGTTCTTGTCCCTCGGGCAGGTGGTCGCGTAGTTGAAGACCCAGATGAGATGCGATTCCTTGCCCCACGGGCCGCGGGTGGCGTGGGCGGCGACGTAGGCCTGGTTGGCCTTGAATTCCAGCGGCGTCGTGTTCATGAACCCGCGCTGGACCTTGATCGTTCCGCCCTTCTCATCGATGTCGGACAGTTTGACCTGCTCGGCGTAGTTCCAGTCGGGCTTGCCGTCGGAGCCGAGGCGGGTCATGCACAGTTCCTCGTTGGCGTTTTTGTAGCGCCCTGCGCTGAGGTAGAAGAGCGAGGTGTCGCTGACGGGAATGACGGTGTCGCCCTCTTCGGCGGGCACATCGCCGCTGATCGTCGCGCCGTTGTAGTAGAGGAAATGGCCGGCGAAATACTCCGAGGATTCAAAGCGCGGATCGGTCCCATTGCCGTTGCAGTGCAAGAGAACCGCCTGCTCGGGGTGCTCCTTCTTGAAGCGGGTGAAGAACTCGGGGTTGCGTTTCATGCGGCCGGGGACTTCCTCGTCCAGCGCCTTGCCCATGATGCCGTCGAGGCGCGAGAAGGCCGCGTCCCATTGCTCGTAGGTCACCTCTTCATTGGCCGCCGAACTCTCCGACGAGCGGAAAAAGAACGCGCGCGGGTAGCCGGCCTTGAGCACATCCAACGGGCCGAGCCGCGAGTCGCCGGCGTGGGCGGCGGCGGGGGACAGCAGAGCCACAGACAAGAGAGGAAAGATGCGCCGCATAATGCTACTCCTTGCTTGGATTGATGAAGACGGTCCACATTTCGCGAACAAAACCGTGCACGTTTTCCCCGCACTCGGAAGCCGCCTTTTCATTATCCCCGCGATTCATCGCGGGGGCAGCGGCGCGTTTTCCGTCCGAACCGTTTCAACGGTTTCTCTTCATCGGTCTGTCACCGGGCAAGAGTTGGGAAACCGTTGAAACGGTTCGGTCGTCACTTTCGATGGTCGTAATCCCCTCGATGAATCGAGGGGTTAATGAAACGGACTACCCCCATTCGGAGCATAGTGATGTTGGCCCGTATCGAATCGCCCCGCCCAAAATCGTCCTGCCTTCTCTCGGCTTCGTGTGGCCGCACGAACACAGGCAGGACGATTTTTGGGCAGGACAATTGGGCCGCGGTCGTCGGCCTCAGGGATTACTCCTCTCTCTTCGGCGCCTTGGCGCCCGGCTTCGCCGGCGCGAGGTCCAGTTTCGACTCGAACTCCTTGAGCCGTTTGCGATGATCCTCGAGAACCGAGGCGAATTGCGAATCGCCCGCCACATTCTTCGTTTCGCCCGGATCGTTCTTCATGTCAAACAGTTGCTCCAGCGGGTCGCCCTTGTAGACGACATACTTGTAGTCCGGGGTGCGGACCATGCGGCCGATCACCACGACTTCGCTGACGACGAACTCGCGCCACTCCGGCGAGGTTCCGTCGATGAGCGGCTTGACGCTTCGCCCGACGACGCCCTTGGGCGGCTTCACCCCGGCGTAGTCGCAGATCGTCGGCATGATGTCCGTGCCGGAAACCAAGTGCGTCGTGTCCTTCTTGCCCGCGGTCCATTGCTGAGGGAAGGAAACGATGAACGGCACGCGGGAAGCGGCGTCGTAAAGGTTGTTCTTCAGGACCAGATGATGATGCGCCGTACCCTCGCCATGGTCGGCGGTCAGAACCACGACGGTGTTCTTCGCTTCGACGGAGGCTTCCAGCGCGTCGAGGACCCGGCCGATTTCGGCGTCGACCATCTCGACGTGGCGGTCGTAACTCCAGAGGTAATAGCGCCACTGCGCGTCGGTCCACGTCGGCCGTTTGGATTTCCCCAGACGAGCCGGCTCGGTGGCGGCATCAAAGGCGTAGTTCGCCGGCAGCGGCGGCAGTTGGCCTTCGATCTCCGGATAGGGATTGTCCGTGGGCTTTCCCATGTGCATCGACACCCATTCGCAAATGTCATGCGGCTGGAGGAACGAGGCGACGAGGAAGAACGGCTTCGTCTTTGAGCGGTTGGCCAGATAACCCTGGCAGGCGCGCGAGACGGTGGTGTCGCCGATGTTGCCCTGGCCGCCGATTCCGCCGGGGATGACGAGGAACCCGTCGATCGCGGTCGGATACGTCGCCGGCATGTGCCACTTGCCGATGTGCACCGACTCGTAGCCTTCCTGGCTGAGCCACTGGCCCAGGTTGGGAAAGGCGGACCGGATCGGGATGCCGTTGGTGACGACTCCGGTTTCGCTTGGCATGTGGCCGGAGAACATAGCGCTGCGGGCCGGGGAGCACAGCGGGTTCGCGCTATACGACGTCTGGAACGACATGCCGCATCCGAGCAGGCGGTCGATGTTCGGCGTCTGAATGAATGAACAGCCGTGGCCGCTGATCGTGTCGATGCACAGCTGGTCCGCGATGATGAACACGAAGTTTGGGCGTTTGGCCAAAGCGGCCGCGGGCGCCGCGGGGGCTAGGCGCGTTCCCGCGGCTAACGCGGCGGCGCTGAACGCCCCAGTCTTGAGGAAATCGCGCCGCGAGACGCCGGCAACTGAAACGAGCGAGTTTGGTTTGCGATGATTATTCACGATTTCTTCCCCTTTGCTTTCGTCTGGGTTTTCGCAATATGCGAGCGCGCGTCGGGATCGAAGATGTACGCGCGCTCGCCCATGACGGCGAACAGCGTGCGGTCCTTTTCATCGGTCCAATACAGGATCGGCAGGATGCCGTGGCCGATCTGCTGGTATTGGCGCAACTTCAGCGTCTGGCCGTTCAGATCGAGAGACGCTTCGCCGCGATAGGAAAGCCGCTGCCCCGGCTTGAGGAGTTGCAGGTCTTCGAGCAGATCGAATTCCAGCGGCTTCGAGGCGGCGCCGCCCATGCGTTGCACGACGTCGTAGAGCGCCCAGTTGCAGGTGAACGCCTTCGAAACCTTACGCACCGACGCGCCGGTTTTGTCGGTGACGTGAACGCCGTCGTCCTTCGCTTCCGCCGTCTCGCTCCAGGCGGCCAACTCGACGGGCGTGTCGTTGGGGTTCACAATGTCGGACGTCAGTTTCCACGACTTCGGCGTGAGCAGCGCGTCGTTGGCGCATACGATGGAGGCCTTGGTTCGGTGCGTCGCGCCGGTGGATTGCACGACCGTGTTCTCCACCTCCAGCAGAAGCGCCCCGTCTGGCCGCGTCGTTTGCTTCAGTTCGAGGACCCCCTGATCGTTGCGGCCTTTGGGGCCGACCAGCCAGATCCGGTAGACGTTGCGCCACGCGCCCTTCGGGTCGAAGGCCTCCGTGGGCGGCTGGAACGTCTCCAGCGCGCCGAGGTCGCGCAACGACTCCAGACTTAGCGGTTGTGTTCGGCTCAAGTCCGTTGCTTTTCTCTTCGCCATGCTTTCCATCCTTTCCGTGCGCGCACTGACGCGGCAGGCCGGCCGTGCGCGAGTTTGAACCATCGATCGGGCGCTGCCTTTCGGGGCGCTCCCAGGAACCGCCTATGATGCCTTATCCGGTTCGGGTTGCGTCGCCGTTGCTTCCCTTCTCTTTCAAGCGCTTCCCCACTTCCCGCAGCGTTTCCACGTCCGGCGGGTAAATCGAACCGTCGGGCAACGGGCCGGTGTTGAGCAGCAGGTTGGCGCCCTGTTTCCCCGCCGACTCCAGCGTCTGCATCACCTCGTCGGCGTCCATGTGCTTCGCGCCTTCGACGTAACCCCACCCGCCCTTCTGCATGCTCGTGCAGATCTCCATCGGCTTGCCTTCGGGATTGGGAACGCCTTTATGCTCCGGCGCGAAAAAGTCTTCCGTGCCGAGCAATCCTTGCTTGTACGAAACCAGGACCTGCGGCTGAAGGCTATGAATACGGTCGTACAATTCCTGGCAATGGAACTTGGCCGGATCGCCGGATTTCGGCGTGGCGATGCCGTCGAGCCAGATGCCCGCGACGGGGCCATAGTGGGTCAGCAGTTCCGTGATCTGCGCGGTCACGAAGTCGAGATACTTCTGCAGATCATGCTCGGCGCCATAGGCGTAGGCCGGGTCCGGGGGATCGTATTTCGGGCGCGCCGACCCGCCCCATTCGTCGTTGTTGGGCGCGTGCGGATGCTTCCAGTCGCGCCCATGGGAGTAATAGAAGAACATGCCCAGCTCTTTGGCGCGGCAGGCCTCGGCCAGCTCGGCGACCAGGTCGCGCTTGGCCGGGGAGTTGACGGCGTTGAAGTCGGTCTGCTTGGTGTGGAACAGGCAGAAGCCGTCGTGGTGGCGCGTGGTGATGTTGACGTAACGCATGCCGGCGTCGCGCGCCAGGCTGGCGATGAACGGCGCGTCGAACTTCTCGGCGGTGACCTGGTCTTTGAGTTTCGCGTATTCGGCCACCGGGATCTTCTCGCGAAACTGCACCCACTCGTGCCGCCCCAGCAGCGAATACAGGCCATAGTGCAGAAACAGGCCGGACTTCGCTTCGCGGAACCACTCCAACGCGGCTAAGCGCGGATTCGCGGCGTATGGCTCCTCATAGCCGTGAAGATAGGAAGGGACCTCTGCGGCGCCAGACGGCTTCTCGCCTTCCTTCGCGAATAGCGCCGAGCTTCCCAAAGCGTCGGCGGCAAGCGCCAATCCTGTCTTTGCCAGAAATCCTCTGCGCGTTTCCATCATCTACATCTCCTCTGATTATGGAGTTCGTAGCAACGCACTCAAGGCCTTCTCGTTCTCCTTCGCCTCTTGGGCGCGCGAAACCTCGTGACCGCCCTGAAGGAAATCGGCCGGCCTTTCTGCCTCTAATCCGCCTTCCCCCGAATCTCATATAACTCCGCGCCAACCGCGCGCGCCGCCGCGATGGTTTCGGGATACGGCGTGTCGCAGTTGTCAAGGAAACCTATTTGGTAATTCTCGCCGTCGAATCGGCCCGTCGTCGGCTCGTCGCCGTATTCGAACCAATGGCAGCCGACCATGAGCGGATGGCGCAGCATCGCCTCGACGTACGCCTTGTACGCCGCTGCCCGCTCCTCCTGGCTCTTCATCGGAACCAGGCCGGTATGGAACATGCCGCGGTCCAGCGCGCCAAAGTGAAACTCGCCGATGATCAACGGGCATTCGGCGCCGGGAAACAACTCGAACTTCGCGGCCTCCTCGGGCCTCTTATACAGGTTCTTCGAAACCACGTCGCAATAGTGGGCCGCGGCCCGCGCCGCGGGTTCATTCAGTCCCGCGAACCGGCATCCCAGGTAGAGATGGTTGGGCGCGCTCTCCCTGACCGCGTCGCGGCAGAGCTGGAAATACCGCTCGGCGATCCGGGTGTTGAAGGCCAGCAGGTCCTCGTGCGCCTTCTTCTCGTCCGGCCCCTCGGCGGCGGCCAACAGCGCGTCCCACGATTCGCAGGGCGTTCCCCAGGCCGCGTTCAGCGCCTCAATGGTCTTGTATTTGGCCTTCAGGTCTTCCACAAAGGCGACCTTGGCGGCTTGTTTGGGGGGAGAGGCAAGCGCGGCGGCGGCCAAACTCGTCTCCTTGCCCCATCCTAATTCGTTATCAATGAAATAACCAATGCACCACGGGTCTTCGGCGCTCTTGCCCTTTTCGGCGGCCATGCGCTGGCGCAACCCTTTTTCGAAATCGGGATCGAAGACGTCGGGAAACTGCTTCCACATGCCCTGGCTGCCGGCGATGTTGGGCGTCGCATAGTTGACCGCCACGACGTAGGGCGTTCGGCGCAGGAGGTAGATCGCTTCGCTGGACCAGTTCCCCACCGTGTTCACGCCCCAACTGCGCAGGCGGCGATGGGCCAGGTCCGCAGAGGCGTCCTTCCAGTCTTCGCCGTATTTGCGAAGGAGGTTCGCCGCGGTGAAGTTGTAGCCGCGCGGCGTCTTGCCCTTGTAGTAGTCCTTGTTGATCGGCTTGGCCCATTTCGAATAGAACGCGGCGAACGGCGACTTCTCGTCGGGCAGGAAGGCGAACCAGTTTTCGCGCCCGTCGAGCGGGGTCTCGTTGCCCCAACGCACACAGTCGATGCCGTTAGAGAAGAACAGGCGCCCTTCGGGATCGACGAGCCACCATTTGCCTTCGTATTTCTCGACGCGAAAGAAGCCGGTGGCCTTCAACGCCGAGCCGTCTTTCCATCCGCCATACTGGTCCCAATCCCGCGGCGCCGGATGGGCGGCCAGGTCGTTGGCCTCCTCTTCCTTCCGCGCGGCGAAATCGGACGCCGAATGAACCTTGCCCGGCCAATCCTTGTGTATGTATTGCCCGAACTCGTCGATGAACGGGAACAGCGGGTCGGGCCAGGGCTTCGGGGGCAACCCGCGCATGCCGAACAGGAGTTGGTGATCCGCGTCGGGCTTCTTGGCGGGCGCGGCCGCGGCCGGCTCCGCGAACAGACAGACGCCGAGACCGATCGCCAACGCCACGGGGCAAAATCGCATGGTCTGCATGAGACGGACCTCGCCTTCTCAGGATCGGAGGCTGCGCCATTACGTGCAGCAAGTCAGGATTGCGCGCCGTTGGAAGCCTAAATGCCGCCCCCCGCGAACACAATCAAGCGAAAATGGCCAGCAATGCAAGAGGCGGGCCGTCTCAAGTTCGGAGTGACGCCTTCAGGCGTTTCACTTCAACGCCTGAAGGCGTCACCTGGTCGGCTCCGAGTCGTGCCGCGAATGCCACGAGGACATTTACAGCCAGTGGAAGACGCGCGACCACGGCATGGCCATGTTGGAGCCGTCCGCCGAATCCGTTCGCGGCGATTTCTCCGGTCAGACCCTGAAGACGCACGACGGCTCGACGGCGCGTATGTACGAGAAGGACGGCCAGTGGTTCATCGACTGCTACGGCCAGGACCGCAAGCCGGGAACGTTCCGCGTCGATTACACGTTCGGCTTCGAACCCATCCAGCAATACCTAACCCGCCTGCCCGACGGGCGCATCCATCGACTGCCACAACACCTACGCGGTCAAGAATTACGATCCGGCCACGCGCGGCTACGACTCGAAGTGGTTCGAGATCAACGTCGGCTGCGAAGCGTGCCACGGCGCCGGCCAGGGCCACGTCGAGCTCCAGAAAGCCGGCCCCGGCGCCGTGGGGTTCGAGGCCATCGCCGACGGCTACAAGGGCAAGGAACTGTCGCAGGCGCAACAGGTGGATAGCTGCGGGCGCTGTCACGCGCGCCGGCGAATCCTCGCCGACGGGTTCAAGCCGGGCGATTCGTTTTGCGATTACATGGTTCCTGAACTCCTCGACACGAATTCCTACTACCCCGACGGCCAGGTTCACGAAGAGGACTTTGAATACAGTTCGTTTTTGCAGGCTAAAATGTACACCAAAGGCGTGCGCTGCGCCGATTGCCACGACCCGCACACCACCCTGCGCAAGCGCGAAGGCAATAAGCTCTGCCTCGAATGCCACGAGCCGCGCCTCAACGAGTTCGCCCACACCATGCACCAGCCCGACAGCGAAGGCGCGCGCTGCGAGCGCTGCCACATGCCCATCACCACGTACATGGGGCGCGACCCGCGGCTCGACCACGGCTTCACCATTCCCACGCCCGAACTGACGGTCGAGATGGGCATTCCCAACGCCTGCAACCGCTGTCACGCGGACAAGGACGCGCAGTGGTCGATCGTCGAGATACACGGCGCGCACGGCCCTCCTCGAGGCGTTGGACGACCCGCATCCGCTGGTGGCCGGCATGGCGATCAAGAGCCTCGCGGACCCGACGGACCCCGCCCTGTTGGCGCGCCTCGCCGGCTTCCTTGACGATCCGCGCCGCTATCCGCGCCTGGAAGCCATCGCCGCCGCCAACCGCGCCGCGCCGCTTCTCGCGCCCGAAGTCAAGGCCCGCTTCGACCAACGCCGTCATGAATTCATCGACTCGCTCGCCGGCCTGCCGGACGATCCGACCGCTCATTACAACCTGGGCAATTTTTACGCCGACGCCGGCGAGCAGCAGCTCGCGCTGCAACAATACCAAACGGCGCAGGCGCTCGGCATGGACCCAGCGGTGGCGCTGTGGACCAATCTGGGGTCTTTGCTGGCCGCGATGGGGAAGCGCGACGAGGCGGAACAGACGCTCCAGCGCGCCGTGGCCGAGGACCCCAGGTTCGCCGAAGGCTATTTCAACCTTGGGCTGTTCTACGGCGAGCAGGCGGACCAACTGGGCAAGGCAATCACAAATCTGAAGAAGGCCGTGGAGTTGCGGCCGGATTGGGCGCGCGCCCAGTACAACCTGGGGCTGGCGTACAATCAGGCCGGTCGAGTCCGCGAAGCCACGCTGGCGCTGGAGAAAGCGCTGCGCGCGGATTCGCGGCTGTTCGACGCGGCCTACGCGCTGTCGACGATCTATCTGAGACAAGGCGATATGAAGGAGGCGCGGGAGGCCGCGCGCCGCGCGCTGGCCATCAACCCCGATTCCCCCGAGGCCGCCC
>JAPLSS010000796.1 GCA_026398515.1 Candidatus Sumerlaeota bacterium
CTCGTCGAACATGTCCGGGGGCAGCACCGGCTTGATCACGTGCTCGATGATGTCGGCGCGAATTTGCTTCTGGGTGACCTCGGGCCCGTGCTGGGTGGACAGGACGACCGTCTGCACCCGCACCGGGCGCGTGTCTTCGTATTCGACCGTCACCTGGCTCTTCGCGTCGGGCCGCAGGTACGGGAGGATGCCCGCGCGGCGCGCCTCGGCCTGCCGGCGCACCAGCTTGTGGGCCATCATGATCGGCAGCGGCATCAGCTCCGGCGTCTCCGTGCAGGCGTAGCCGAACATCATGCCCTGGTCGCCGGCGCCTTGCTCCTTGTCCGCCCCCTCGTCGACGCCCATGGCGATGTCGGGCGACTGGCGGTCGATGGCGGTGATCACCCCGCAGGAGTCGGCGTCCAGGCCGAAGGCGGCGTCGGTGTAGCCGATCTCGCGGGCGACCTGGCGCGCCAGGTCGGCCACGACAATGGCGGCCGTGGTGGTGATCTCGCCGGCCACGAAAATCAGGCCCGTGGTGGTGGCCGTCTCGCACGCCACGCGGCCCATCGGGTCTTGCGCGAGAATGGCGTCCAGCACCGCGTCGCTGATCTGGTCGCAGATCTTGTCGGGATGGCCTTCCGACACGGACTCCGAGGTGAACAGTCGTCGAGAGTTCTTCATCGTTCCCTGCGTTTCCTTTCTGCATTCGTGCTCGTGTTCTATCAGTCTTTCAGTGAATCGTCCTGCCTCTAATCGTCCTGCCTTCGTCGGTTCCGTTTCTCACCACGACCATAGGCAAGATGATTCCCGGCAGGACGATTGACGGCCTTCGTCGAATCCTGCCGCCGGAACGATGGGTTGCGGCTACGCGAAGCTAAATTCCGAGGAATCCCCCACGTTCAGCCGATACGGCTTCGATTCGACCTTCGCGTTGTCGCTGACGATCGACCGCTCCAGGAAGATGTTCGCCACCGAGGCGTTGCGGCTGATGATCGAATCGCGAACCACCGCGTTCTTGATCGTCGCCCGGTCCGCCACCGTCACATACGGTCCGACGATCGAATTCTCCAGCTCCGCCGTGCGCGCGATGGACACCGGCGCATTGACGATGCAGCCCGGGAAGCGCTCGGCGGCGTGCTCGGAATTCAGCGATTTCAGGTGCGTCAGCATTTCGCGGTTGGTGCGCAGGAGCGCCTCCGGCCCGCCGCAGTCGTACCAGCCGTCGACCGTGAACGGCTTCATCTCCACTCCGCGTTCCAGCATCCTTTGCAAGGCGTCGGTCAGTTGAAACTCGCCCTTGGTCGTTTTCCCCCGGCGGATATTTTCCTCCAGGCACTCGAACAAGATCGCCGGCTCCGTCACATAGTAGATGCCGACGATGGCCATGTTCGTTTTCGGCGCTTCGGGTTTTTCCACCATCCCCGAAATGGCCCCGCCCCGCAATTCAATAATGCCGAAGCGTTGCGGGTCCTCCACCTCCTTGACGCCGATCAGGCTGACCTCGCTCTTCAACACTTTGTGCAAATCGACCTTGAACACCGTGTCGCCCAAAACGATCAACAGCCGCTTGGCGTCGCGCGCCGACTCGCGCGTCAGGGAAATGGCGTGGCCCAGCCCCTTTAGCTCCTCCTGGGCCACATACGTCGTCTGGAAATGGTAGGTCGATTCGACGAAATCTCGGATCATCTCGCCCCGGTAGCCGACGATCAGCGTGACCTTCGAAATGCCCAGGCTCTTCAATTCGTCCAGAATGTGGCCCAGAATCGGCTTGCCGGCCACGTGCAGAAGGACCTTCGGCATGGAATACGTGTGCGGCCGCAGGCGCGAACCCACGCCGGCCACCGGAATGATCGCGCGGACGTCGTTAATCATTGCATGGGCCTCCGTTCCGCCTTGTCAGGCCGCAGGCGCTTCCCCGCCGCTCATGGGACCTATAAGACGGATTCAGTTCCGCTCGCGGCGCCGCTCGATCTCGGCGATCTTCTGGACACGCTGGCAATGGCGTCCGCCGGCGAATTGGGTCTCAAACCAGGTCTTCACGATCCCGGCGTAATCGGCCGGGCGCTCGTACTCGCCCGCCCAGGCGGCCAAAGCCAGAACATTGGCGTCGTTGTGCGAGCGAGCCAGTTGCGCGTCGCGGGGGGTCAGGCAACGCGCGGCGCGGATGCCGGAAATCTTGTTCGCCGCCATCGCCATGCCCTGCCCGGTGCCGCAGGCCAGGATCGCGCAATCGGCCTCGCCGCGCGCCACCGCCGAGCTCGCCTTCTCCGCGTAGTCCGGGTAGTCGACCGGTTCCGCCGAATTCGCGCCGAAATCGACAACGTCGTGGCCCAGCTCCCGCACGGCCCGCAGGATCGCTTCGCGCGCGGGGAACCCGGCATGATCGTTGGCGAAAGCGACTTTCATGGGGTGGGCCTTCCGGGAACCGTGGCAACGGACAAGAGCGGGAATGTTCAATAGGACTGATAGGACCTATCCGACCTATGCATGGGTCCTAATGCGCCCTGACACGAGGGCGCTGCGGACCCTGCTTTCCCGCGGCCGCGGGCGCGCCGGATTTCTTCGGCGCCTGGGGGGCCGGTTTGGCGCCGGAGCGCTTCGGGATAGACGGCGGCGCCGCTTTCGCGGGCTTCTCCACCTTCTTTCCGCCGGATTTGGGCGCTTTCGCTTTCGCCGCCGGCTTGGCCTTGGGCGTGCGCCTTCTCGACGATCTCGACGCTCTCGACGCCCGTTCCGCGGGCGGTTCCGGCTCGCCGGTGATGAACGGCATCTTCATCACCCGCAGGCAGCAGTTCTTGATTTCCCTAAAAACCTTCTTATAGATCTCCAGGGTGTTGCCCATCGGGTCGTCAATCTGAACCTTCTTCAGGTCGGACCGGGTGAATTCCTTCAACAGATGCACCTTGGGCCGGATCGACGGCTCCATGCGCAACGCCAACTGGACGTGCAGTGGGGTCATGCCCAGGATCAGGTCGGCCTTGCGCAGCAGTTCCGCCGTCATCGGGGTCGAGCGATGACGGTCCAGCGACACGCCGACGGAATCGGCCATCTGTTTCGATTCCGGCGTGGCCACCAGGCCGGAGACGGTCATGACGCCCGCGCTTTTCACCTCATACGTCGCGCCCACCTCGGCGTCTTCCAGCAACTTGCGCACGAAACCGGCGGCCATCGGACCGCGACAGGTGTCGCCCGTGCACAGAAACAAGATGGTTCTCTTTGTGGCTGCGTTGTTCAAGGTCGTCCGCCCCTCCGAAGGCCGGCCTTCCGCGCTTTCGCCTCGCTCCGAACCCGTACGCCGAGGCGCACATACCGCGCGGTCCACTCGAAACAGGCCCGGCCTTCCATGGTCGCAGAAAGCTAACATTATGCGCAAGCGCGCAGCCTGTCAAGGGCGAAAAGTTTACGAAAACGATCCAGAGGAGCGACGCTAAACCGGTAATCCGCTCGACGGTTTCTCCCGAAAAACGGCGCAGGGAGTCCCGCCTTCGAGCGATTCGTCAGCGGAATGCCGCGAATCGTACAGAGGCTAACCATCGCAGATTCCGCTAACGAACCGCTCGAAGGCGGGACTCCATGCCCCAATCTCATCCTTTGAAGACCGGCGCCGAACTCCGGTTTGATAACGAGCCGGCTTCATAATTATCACCCCTCTGACGTTTGACGCGCGACGGCGGGGGAAGGAGATTTGACGCTCATGTCCGAAGCCAATGGCCAAGCCGCGGGAAGCGCGCCGGCCCGCAGGCCCATGAATGGCAAGAGAAAACTGCTTTTCGGATGCCTGGCGGTCGTTTTGGCCCTCGTTTTCGCCTTGGCCGTCGGCGAGATTGTCAGCCGGCTCTTCCTGCCCAACTGCGCCCCTGCTTTTCCGGGCGACTGGGGTCAGATCGATTACGTTTCCTCCGCGTTTTGCCGTCATATGTATCCCGCGCGGGAAAAACTGGTCTATAGCGAACAGGACCCCCGTCGACTCCTGATCCGCATCAACCGCTACGGCTATCGCGGCGAGGATTTCTCGCCCGAGAAGCCCCAGGGCGTGTTTCGAATTGCGTTCACCGGCGGCTCGGCGGCTTTCGATCCCAATGCTTCGGAAGGCGAGGATTGGCCGCACCGGGTTCAGGCGATCCTGCGCGCGCGCGGCTACTCGAACGTCGAATGCATCAACGCCGGGGTTCCCGGCCACGCTTCGTGCGACGTGTTGGGCCGGCTCTTCTCCGAAATCCATGAATTACGGCTGAACGTAGCGGTCTTCTACAACTTCTGGAACGATGCGAAGCAGGTGTGCCGCATGGCGGGCGGGGCGACCCTCCTGCGTTCGATTACGCCGTACGATCCCGACACGGCCGACCCGTTGCGCTATACGAACAACTTCCTGGATTCGCTCCTGTGCCACTCGCGCTTGTATGCCTTCCTCCGCTATGCGGCGTTGGAGCGAGGTCTGCGCATCGGCCCCGAGGGCGCCGAAGTCGAAGGCCCGTCGGCGGCGACCATGTTCCGCCCGATCAACCTCAACTGCGAGCCGTGGGGACGCTACACGGCGCGCTTCAAAGACCAATACCGGCTGGGTTTTCAGACGCTCGTGGATTGCGCGCGCAACGCCGGCATCGAGCAGATCATCTCCGGTCCCCCCACCCTGCTCAACGAAAACACACCCCCCGACGTCCAGAAGAAAGTCCGCGTGTCCTACATCCGCCTTTCGTTCACCCAAGGGGCTCGTCTGATGGGCCAGCTTGATGACATTCTCCGTCAAGTGGCGCGCGAGAAGAAGAGCCTCTTGATCGACCTCGCCCAATACAGCGGCCGGGCTGACCTTCTCACCGATGCGATTCACCCAAGCAGGGAGGGCAACGCCGTGATCGCCAAGGACATGGCCGATTTCCTCGAGCAGCAATTCAAGGAGCGAATCGCGCAGGCCGCCAGTTCGACAAAGAAACGGGAGTCGGGCTGATCCGGCGCACGTGGCGCAGGCTTTCCAGTCTGCGCGTTGTTCGACTCGGATTTCCTCGCCGCGCGGGCTGGAAAGCCCACGCCGCAATACCGCCGGGTCAGGGGTCCGCGGGAGGGTCGGCTGGCGCTTCGGGCAAGTCGGACGGCGCCCGAGGCAGCAAGGCCAGGCCGACAAGGAAGCCCGTGGACAGCGTCAGCGGGAATTGGTAGCGCAACTCCTGGGAAAAGCAAAGCAGGGCCAGGCTGAGCGTGTTGAGGAGCGCCGGAGCGAACGGGGCCAACCGCCGGAACTCCTTCGTCCGCCAAGCTATCGCGATCATCGCCGTCAAGACCACCCAGAAGCGAAGCCCCGGAAGCCAAACGAGCCAGTACAACGCTTTCTGGGAGGTGAACGCGACCAGACCTCTCAGGAACGCATTCAAGGCCGGGGACAGCGGCCGGGTCTCCAGGTGGTACGTGTTTCGAGTGATACGAAACATAGGATAGGACACCGGCAGCGCCGCCGTCTGGAATGGAACGCAAAGGAAGTTCCACTGCTGAACGCGCCCCCGCGCCACCAAGGACGGATAGCGCCCGCCAAGCGAGCAGACTAACCGGCGCAACTCGCCCACGCGGGGCACGATGAACTCGGCATGGAAGCCGTTGAGACTCATCGCCGCGGAGGCCGAATTGTAAGCCCAGCGGTCGTTCAATGTGCGCGCGCTGTCGAGAAAACCGCATTCCTGGGCGGAGAGCGGCGGATCCTGGTCCACCACCGGCGCCAGCAATTCCATCCATGTGAACACGGGCCAGTACGGGAAGTGTTGCACGTGATAGAGAGGAAACAAAGCCCAGACAACTGTCCCATAGGTCAGGAGGGCGGCAAGCCCGGATGCCCACAGAAACCGGCGCCAGGGCCAGAAAAACACCGGCGCCAGGATCGCCATCCCCAAAAGGATCAGCAACCCGTTGTGGCGCAGGAGGGGCGCCAGGGCCGCCAGAAAGCCGAGAAGGGCCGCCAGGCCCCAGCGCCGCCGGGCGGAGGCCTCGAACGGAAAACGAGCCAGCAAAACCGTCAGGAGCAGGACCACGGCGGAATACGGAACATCCTTCCACAAGACGACCCCCATCGCTCCGTTGCGCGGCGATAGCCAGGCCAGCAGGAAGAGCGCCAACACCGCCGCCCGGCGCAGGCGCGCGCGACAGAGGAAATCCATCGCCCACGCCAGCGCAACGCTCTGAAGAAGAATCTGGGCGAGAGCAATGGCCGCGGGCGAATCCCACACCCGCGTGATCCAGCGATAGCACAGCGTGAGGAGCGCCGGATGCGCATCGTGGATGCCCAGACGGTGCGCCATCTTCCACTGGGTCAACGAATCGCTATTCATGGTCCCTGGGTAGAACCCGCTCAGCCAGACCAGCCCCATCAGCGCAAACGCTGCAAAAAAGGCGGCAAACCGCCGGGGACGGAAGGGCTCCAGCGGGGTCTTGAGGTCCGGAGCCTGGAGCGCCCGCTTGAGAAGGTCCGGGGCCCGCCGCGCGGCCAGCGCCCCCAACCCGAGGGCGAGATACGCCGCGACGGCCAGCGCGAAGAACGTTGCGGCGCCGCCACACTCCACGGCGCCAATCCTGGGGACATAGATCGTGCGGCCCTCGGCGCGGGGAGTCCAGTTCTCCGTGATCCGCCCCCACGCCGAGCGCGGATAGACGTCGCGCCCGAAGAAAATGACGGGGACCCAGCCGGCCACGTACAAGCGCTCCACCGCCGGGGGCGCCGGTCGGGAAAAGTCGATGCGCAGGCTTGCCAGCGCCCGGCGCGGAATCCGGGCCTGGAAACGCGCGACGGGGGCGGTCGGCAGCGGTTTCTCCAGGAGTTTGCGTTTCCCGGAGTAGAGATTCAGCGCCGTCTCGCCCTCCAGCGTCGTCAGAGTCGCCAGACCGCCGTCCCTGGCGCACTGGAGGGTCACGGTCGTCGGCGGATCGTGCCCCTCCCAGACTAGGGCGCCCGGCTCGGCTCCCGAGAACACGTAGCAGCCGTTGCGTGCCGTCCAGCTGCCCGGCGGCGCGATGCTCAGGCGTCCGCGCTGCGAGAAGTTGTCAACAACCTGGATCTGCGCGCCCTCGGAGCGCCGATCGTGCCGCCCCAAAGCGGCGACCTTGAAGAAGCTCTTTCGAGGAACGAACGCCCCCTCTACCGGCTCCATGAGCGCGTGGCCGTCCGCCCAGCGCAGAACCGGCTCCGAGGCGACCGGGGCGGCAAGGTCCAGCCCTACATCAATCGGTTGATTGCGAACGAACACCCACAACCCCAAGGCGATGAGCAAGGCCGCGGCGGCCAAAGCGGAGTGGCGAACGGATTTGCTTCCTGCTTGCATCATCTCACTCTGGATATTGGAACCGGCTGAGGGGAGGCCTGACGCCGCTGATTATTCGCATAGCTTTGCGGTTTCCCCCGACTCTGTCAAGAACAACGCCGTTCGTGGCGCGGGCTTTCCAGCCTGCGCGTGGCTGATCCCAGATTCCTTGCCGCGCAGGCAGGAACGCCTATGCCTCGGATCGCGCCTGGTATTCGCGCGGGCGCGCCACGCCGCGCTTGCATTTCACGAGAACCTGGTTTAAGGATCGGCGGATGAAGCGCTGGTTCCGCGAGAACGTCGCCGAGCACATGAACCTGTTTCCCGCGCCGAGGACGCGGCGGCGCGACGCCTTGGTTTTCCTCGCCGGCTTCGCGGCGCTGGGGGCGCTGATGGCCTGGCGCCGGGGATTGGATTCGGGGTGGAC
>JAPLSS010000991.1 GCA_026398515.1 Candidatus Sumerlaeota bacterium
GCAGATCCGGCTTGGGCGCGAAGGCCTCGTTCTCCGCGCGCAACTCGTCGGGGTCCAGGCCGCGCGCGCCCTGGTAGGCCACCGTCGAGAAGTAATACCGATCCATTACGACGATTTCGCCGCGCGCCAGGGCGGGCCGGATGTTCCGCTCCACGTCCTCGCGCCGGTCGGCGATGAACAGCGCCCGTTCGCGTTGCGGGTCCGTCCGCCCTTCGCGCGCCATGCGCCGCAACTCGCTTCCGTGCGGCCCGTCCGTCGGCTCGCGCAAGACGCGCGTCGTATGCCCCCTGGCCTCCAACGCCTCGGCCAGCCGCCGCGCCTGGGTGGACTTCCCCGTCCCATCGATGCCTTCCAGCACGACCAGCAATCCGCGCATGGCCAAACCTGTCCCCGCAACGCTTGGGAGGGCAAGATTCCCGTCGAGCCGATTCCCGGGAAGCGCCTTTATCCTTCGAAACCGTGCGAAGGACGAGAAAAAAGAATCCGCAGCCGCGACGCAAGCGCATCCCGCCCTCCCAGCCGTCCATTTTCATTGTCTCTAGGCGAGTCGAAGGCCCATGATCGCCGCCACGAAAGAAGGAATCGTCCGGCCCCCAGTCGATCGGTCGCCAGTCGTCCTGCCCCTGAAGCGACGACGGGACGATGTGCGGCAGGGCGGTTGAACCATCGCGGCAGGGGCGATCTTGCCGCTGCCACAGAAGGATTCTTGTCAATGGGTTTCATCACTCTCAAACCCGGCCGCGAGAAGGCGCTGGCGCGGCGGCATCCGTGGGTCTTCGCCGGCGCGATCGAGAAGGTCGAAGGCTCTCCGCGCGCGGGCGAAACCGTCGATCTCCGCTCGGCCGAAGGGGCGTGGATGGCGCGCGGCGCTTGGTCGCCGCAATCGCAGATCGCCGTCCGCGTGTGGTCATTCGAGTCCGAGGAGGCGATTGATTCCGCGTTCTTCCGCGCGCGCCTGGAGCGGGCCATCGCGCGGCGCGGCTTGCCGGCGAACCCGGAGGCGCCGCTGGGGCGCCGGCTGGTCAACGCCGAATCCGACGGCCTGCCGGGGCTGATCATCGACCGGTATGGCGGTTTTCTCGTCTGCCAGTTTCTGTCCGCGGGCGCGGAGTTCTGGCGGCAGGAGATCGTTGCGCTCCTAGCCGAATTGTCGCCGGCGGCCGGCGTCTACGAGCGGTCGGACGTGGACGTGCGCGCCAAGGAGGGGCTGGCCCCGCGCACGGGCGTCCTGCGCGGCGAAGAGCCGCCGGAGCGGATCGAGATCCACGAAGGCCCGTGCCGGTTCCTGGTCGATGTCAAGCACGGGCACAAGACCGGGTTTTACCTCGACCAGCGCGAAAACCGCTCGCGCGCGGCGGACTACGCCGCCGGCGCCGAAACGCTCAATGGCTTCGCCTACACGGGGGCCTTCGGCGTGCGGGCGCTCTGCGCGGGCGCGGCGCGCGTGGTGAATCTCGAATCGTCCGCGCCGGCGCTGGAGCTGGCGCGGCGCAACGCCGAACTGAACGGGTTGGATTCGTCGCGCGTGGAAAATACGGAGGGCGATGCGTTTCAGGTCCTGCGGCGATACCGCGACGCGCGCCGCGAGTTCGATTTGGTCATCCTCGACCCGCCGAAATTCGCCGAGTCGCGCGCGCAATTGGAGCGCGCGGCGCGCGGCTACAAGGACATCAACCTGCTGGCGTTCAAACTGCTGCGCCCCGGCGGGACCCTGTTCACCTTTTCCTGTTCGGGCCTGATGACGCCGGAGCTGTTCCAGAAGATCGTGGCGGACGCGGCGCTGGACGCCGGGCGCGAGGCGCAGATCGTCGGCCGTCTCGCGCAGGCCGACGACCATCCCGCCGCCCTGGCCTTCCCCGAAGGCGCCTATCTCAAGGGGCTGATTTGCAGAGTCTGATTCGGGCACCGTTCCTGGGAGCGCCGACGTCCTCGTCGGCTCCATTCATAGGCCATTCATCATTGGAGTCGACGTGGCCGCCGGCGCTCCCAGGAACGGCGTCTCATCGCCTTCCGGGACTCCCCCTGGCGTGTGTCAGGCCTGCGCCGGCTGGAAAGCCTGCGCCCTTTACATCTATTGCTGCGGCGCGGGCGTGAACTGCGGCGGCGTCGGCGGAGGCGGCAGCGGAGGAAAGGTGATCGCCGGCGTTACGATCGGAGTTCCGGTCGCCGGCGTGACCGCCGATTGCGCCGGCGCCGGAGTCATGAGCCCGGCCGGGGTGAGCAGCGGCATGATAGCCAGGGGCGTCGGCTGGCCGGCTTGGGGCGTGGGAGTCGGGCGGCGCACCGGCGTCGGGCGCGGCGTGGCGACTTTTGTTCCTCCCGGTTGGGAAGCGGCTTTGCCTCCCGCCACCGTGACCGGGGCGGCCTTGGACGGGCCCCCGGTCGTCGCGCCGCCGCCAGTCGAGGGTTTGATCTGGCCGCTGGGGCCTTTGATCGCCGCTTTGTAACTCGTTTTCACCTGCTTGATGGCCCTATCCCCAAATAGGCTCTCTGAACCGCCCGTCGACGGCATGCTCGACGGCAGCTCACTGCTCAGGGTGACTTCCGGCGCCGAAGCCGCCAGTTCCGCCAGCGACTCGCTGGCCGGGGCTTGCGCGAAGGGGCCGGTTTCCTCCGTCGCGGCGATCGGCTCGGGCGCCGGCTGCCCGGCCGCTTCTTCCTTCGCGCCTTCGCTCTCCAGCCCCGCGGTCTTCGCCGCCAGCGGGAGTTCCTCCCCGCGCGTCGTCTCCGTTGTGCCGGTGGTGAATCCCTCGGCCGTGGTCGCCGCGGAAGCCTGCCAATTCGACGGGGCGCCCTCGGATTCCGCGGCGAGGGCGTTGCGCCGTTCGCCAACCAGGTCCGCGTAACCTTCTTGGGCCGTCTTGAGAATGTCGTAGCGCGGCTTTTCTTCCACGATGGTGGGCGTGAGGAAGAACAACAGCGTGCGGTCCTGCTCGCTATCGCTGTATGAGCCGAACAGCGGGCCAACCAGCGGCAGATCGCGCAGTCCGGGCACCCCGAACTTGGTCTGGGTTTTTTGGTGACGGATGAATCCGCCCAACACGCGGGTTTCGCCGCTGGGGATGAGAAGGACCGTGTCGATCTCCTGGTCGTTGGTTCCCAACAGGTCGCTTTTCTGTCCTTGGTTCAAGACCGACACCCGGAATGGCGAGCTGTTCACCATGTTGATTTTCATCTCGACCAGGCCGGTGTTGCTGATGCTCGGCATGAAGGTGACGTCCAGGCCGGTGGTCACGGTCGTCTGAGAGGTGGAGACATAGCGATTGGGGTTGTTGGGGTCGTATCCCGTGTTGAAGGTGTTGAGAATGGGTTCGTTGGAGCCGACGTGAATGCGGGCCTCCTGCTGGTTCTTGGCCAGGATGCGCGGCTTGAGCAGGAATTTGGTGTCCGTGTCGCTGAGAAGGGCGCTCAAGTTGAGGGAGTAATGCTCGCCGAGGTCCTGGAAGAGAAGCCCGGCACCGCTGACCTTGCCGAAGGGGTAGAACCCCAGCTTATGCAGATCCAGGAAACTCAACGAAGAGCCCGCGACGGTGGTTCCGGTTGGGCTGCCAAGCACTTGAGGCATCCCCGCGCTGGAAACCCCCAAATCGAACGAATAGTCTAAGGCGCGGTCGAGAGAGACCTCGACGATCTCGGCCTGCAGAAAGATCTGCTTGGCCGGCGAGTCGAACACCTTCAACAGGCGCTCGATGCGGTCATGCACCTCGGGCATGTCCTCGACGTAGATGCGCCCGGCGTTGAAGTCCGACTTGATAGCCGCCTCGTTGGTGACAACCTTGGTGATGTTGTCCACCAGGAGGTCGAACATGTCATGGTCCATGCCGATGTTGGTCACGTCGTAGACGCGCACCTCCGGCCCCACGTCCAGCGCCATGACCAGCAGCTCCATCTGCTTGATGTTTTCCAGCAGGTCGCGCACGACGATCTGGTGCGTGCGCTCGTCGATCTGGAGCGACCCGACTTCCGAGAGCAGGGTCGACAGTTGCCCCTGGATATCGGCGACCTGCGCGTGGCGAATGCGGAAGAAGCGCGTATACAGCGGAATGTCGATTTCGTCGATGACCCGCTGCATGACGGCGATGCGGTCCGGCAGGTCGGTGACCATGACCTTGTTGGTCGTCGGATCGGTGGCGATGGAGCCGATGTTGGGCGTCTTGATCCCGTCGATGGCCTGGGCGATTTCCTGCGCCGTGCGGTATTTCGGGCGGAACGTCTTGCGCACCACCATCTGGACGAGGACCGTCTTTTCATACGTGTCCTTGTCCATGATCTCGTAGGCGCCATCGTCGCGCTGCCACCAAACCCAGCCGTTCTCCGCGGCGAGAATATCGAGAATCTCCTCGGTGGTCTTGTTCTGCACCGCCAGTTTCACCTTGGCGGAGGTGACCGTCCCCTTGGCCACCACTTGGTCGCCCGTCTTATCCTGAATCTGGCGAAGGACCGTCGGCATGTCCAAGTTGTTCACGGCAAGGAAAGGAAGCCGAACCGGCCCGCCCTCGCCCGTCTTTCCGTTCTCTTTCTTTGCGCCGGCGGGCGTGGCGGCGGCCGTTTGTTCGGCCGCCGGCGCGGGAGACGCCGCGGCTTTCGGCGTCGGCGTCGCCGTCTTGCCGGGCGCCGGCGCTGCGGCGGGCGTTCCCGAGGGCGGCGGCGG
>JAPLSS010000073.1 GCA_026398515.1 Candidatus Sumerlaeota bacterium
GATCGTGCTGACCGGCTGTTCGCGGGGCCGCCTGTTCGGGGCGGCGCTGACCAAGAACAAGGAGGCGGCGCTGGAGCATCTCCGCGCGTTGCGCCGCGCGGTGGGACGCGAGCGCGTGTTCGTGGAAGTCCAGCCGCCGGCGGACAAGGCGGCCGACGTGGCCAACCGCCGCCTGATCGAACTGGCCGACCATCTGGAAACGCCGGTCGTCGCCACCCAGAACGTCCAATACATCCACAAGTCCGAGCACCTGGCGGCCTTCCTTCTGGAGCGGCAGGACCGGGAGCGCATCGCCCCGGGGGAGTGGCGCCAGTGGATCGCGGAGCGCCCCCCCCGGCATTTCGCCGACGCCGCGGAGATGCGCTCGCACTTCGGCTGGCGGCCTGAGCTTCTGGAAAACACGTTGATCATTGCCGAACGTTGCCGGTTTTCCAGCCCGTACCTCGCCCAGCATTTCCCCACGCAGGCCGCGTCGAGCGAGGAGGAAACGGAATCGGCCCTATGGGGCCGGGTCCTCGAAGGCATCCCGCTGCCGCCCGACCCGCGCCGGCGCGAAGACATCAAGGAGCGGCTGGATCGCGAAATCCGCGCGATTCGCGAGGCGAAACTCGGCGCGCACTTGCTGTTCCTCGGCGATCTGATCGGCGACCTCGACGATGCCGGGATTTCGCACGGCCCCGCCCAGGGTGTGTGGCTGCGCAGTCTGGCGGCCTACGCCCTGCGGCTCTCGCCGCTGGACCCGCTCGAGTTCCATCTGCCCGATCCGGACTGGAGCGCCTCGGGCGAAGCGCTCCCCGTCTATCGCCTGGAGTTGGCCGAAGACGACGTGGCGCGGGCGCGCGATCTGTTCGCGAAGCGGTTCGGCGAGGAGCGCATCGCGCGCGTGGGGCGCTACGCGCCGCGCCGGCGCGTCGCCGTTCTGCGGCGCCTGGCCAAGAGCGTCGGCGCTTCCGAGGCGAAGCTGGCCCGCCTGCTGGCCGAGCGTCCCGCCGCCGCGCGGCGCGGCAAGGCGTCGGGGAAGTCAAGCGATGGAAACGGGAACGGCCACGCCCTCGAGGAGCGCCTCCAGATCGACGATTCGGCCTTCCTGCGCCGCGCGGCCGACCTGCTCGCCGATCATCCCGAACGCCTCCGGCCCGACGGACAGATGGTGGTGTTCTCGGGCCTGGACCTGCGCGACGCCGTGCCCCTGGTTCCTCTGCCCGACGCCGGGCCGACGACGCAATTGGACGCCGAGGCGCTGGACGCCCTCAGCCTGCCGCGCGTCGATCGCGTCCCGCGTCCGCTGATGGGAGTGGTCGCGCTCGCCGCGCGTTACGTGCGCGAGCAGGCGGACTCGCAATTCACGCTCGACCCCATTCCGCTGGACGACGCCGAAACCTACGCTCTGCTGGGAACGGGGCAAACCAACGGGATGGACGAACTGAACACGATCGGCATGAAAGCGCTGCTGCGGGCCAGTCCGCCGAAGAGCCTGATCGACCTGGCCGCGCTCCTCCAGAAGCGCAAGGGCCAGGCGCCGCCCTCGGCCGAGGGGGCGGCCGATTTGACCCTGACGCTGCCGACGGCCCTGTTGGGCTATTGGGCCGCGTGGCTCAAGCGCCGCCATCCCATCGCCTTCATGGCCGCGCTGCTCAGCCGCTCCGTCGGCGCGCCGAAGCGCTTCGCCATCGCGCTGCGCGAGACGCGCCGGTTGCGCATTCCCGTGCTGCCGCCGGACGTGAATCTCTCGCGCTTGGAATTCGCCCCGGAGAGGCGCGCGATTCGCGCCGGCCTTTCGGTCGTGCGCCACTTCGGCGAACGCGTGTACGCCGAGTTCCACGGCGAGCGGCTGGGGCGGCCGTTCGACGATTTGGTCGACCTGTGCCGCCGGACGGACCCGCGCATCGTGACGCATCGCGCGGTGTCGAACCTGGTCAAGGTCGGCGCGCTCGATCGCTTCGGCGTGCCTCGCGCGCATCATCTCGCGCAACTGGATCAGATTTTCCGCGACGTCAAAACCGAGCGCGAGGAGAGCAAGGAGTCCGGCCAACTGACCCTGTTCGATCTGGAAACCCTGGAGCGCAAGAGGCCGGGCAGCGACGTCAGGCTCGCCGAGGTCCCGGAGTTCACCCGCGAACAGATGCTCGAACGCGAGACGGAGGCGGCGGGCTATCCGATCTCGGCCGACCCCTTCGAGCCGTACGAGCGCCTGGCGGCGCAACTGCGGGCCCGCGCGCCCTTCGATCTGCGCCGCCGCGACGTCGGCCAGGACCTGTTCGTGGCCGGCTACATCGACAGCGTCGAGCGCGAAGGCTTTCCCGTCGACGAGCGTTCGGCGGCGGCGCTGGACTGCGAAGGGCTGGTCGTGCGCGTGGCCCGCGGCGCGCGCAGCTTCCTGGGCGAGGACCTCGGCGGCGCGGGCGCCGCCTGCTGCCTGGAGTGCGAAGGCCCGGCGCTCCTCTTCGGCGAAGTCAAGCGCCAGGATCAAGAGATTTACCTGGAGGCGCGCGCCCTGTATTCGCTGGAAGACGCGCTGGAGTGGTCGCGCGCCGTGCGCCGCATGACGCTGGACGTGGGCGGCGAGGACCGGCGCACCATCGGCTGGATCGCCGATCTCCTGAAAGCCTACCGCGGGGAGACGGAGGTGTTCGTCGGCGAAGGCCGCCTGGCCCCCTCCCCGCATAGCGCGAAACTCCGCGGCCTGAAGACGTTGTTCTGCCCGCCGGTCTATGGGGAGCTGACCCAGCGGCTCCTGCCCGAGCAAATCCGCCTGGAAGACCAGGACGGCGCGGCGATCCGCATTCCCGATCCGGTGATTCTGCGGTAGCCTCGGAGGGGCCTCCTGTTCAGGACCGATTGGCCTGTCGTTGTTGTTGGCGGTTTCTGCGCGCGGACGGCCTCGTCCGCGATGAATCCCATTCCGGAACGATCTTGCCGACGCGGCCGTCCGTACGCGGGCGATGGGAAATGGAAGACGGCGACCTTCGCCATTGACGCGCCGATCCGCCCCGGCGCGTTGCGCGAGGGATGCAACTTGATCCTGCGCGCGACGGGGATGATGATTTAACCGTTCGGTTTATTCGAGTGATCAAGCAGTAACGTTCCGCGGCGGGGGAATTGAGATGTGCGATCAGGACATTCTTGACGAGCAGATCCGCTACTATCGCGCCCGCGCCGGGGAATACGACGAGTGGTTTCTGAGGCTCGGGCGCTACGACCGCGGCGAGGAGCATCGGGCGGAGTGGTTCGCCGACGTGGCGGAGGCCGCCGCCGCGCTCGAACGCGCCAAGCCATCGGGCGACATGCTGGAACTGGCGTGCGGCACGGGGCTTTGGACCCAGCGCCTCGCGCCCGCGGCCGCGCGGCTGACCGCGGTGGACGCCTCGCCGGAAACCCTCCAGATCAACCGCGAGAGAGTCCGTTCCGACCGCGTCGAATACGTCCAGGCCGACATCTTCCGCTGGCGCCCGGATCGCAAGTATGATTTCGTCTTCTTTGGCTTCTGGCTGTCGCACGTGCCGGAGGCGCGGTTCGAGGGGTTCTGGCGGATGGTCGGCGAGGCGGTCAAGCCCGGCGGGACGGTGTTCTTCGTGGATAGCGCCTTCGAGCCGGAGTCCACGTACAAGGGCCACCGCATCGAGCGCGCGCCGGACGGAGTGATGGAGCGGAAGCTAAACGATGGCCGCCAGTTCCGGGTGGTGAAGATCTATTATGAGCCGGAGCCATTCATGAAGCGTCTCGCGCGGCTGGGATGGGAGGGCGCGGCGGCCAGGACGCGGCGATTCTTTGTTTATGGGTGTGTGCATCCCAGGATGGATTGATGCCGCGATGGAGGCGTTCCCAGGGAACCGCACAAGATCATGGGGAGAGTGTCACAATGCCAATGGAACCCGAAAAGCCTTCCGCGCGGTCGATCTGGCTGTGGGAGGAAGACGAGGATGAAACCAAGGGCGAGGATGGATTTCGGCCCTGGCTGGACCCGTACCCGATTTCCACCAAGCATCCTCTGGGCGCCGTGCTCGTGTGTCCGGGCGGCGGCTATCGCACCCGCGCTCCCCACGAGTGCGCCCCGATCGCCGAACGATTCAACCGTGCGGGCTTCCATGCCTTTGTCGTCCATTACCGCGTGACGCCGCGAAACCACCCGGCGCCGATCCGCGACGCCTCGCGCGCGATCCGTATGATTCGCCACAACGCGCAACGGTGGAACGTTGCGCCGGAGCGCGTCGCAGTCTGCGGGTTCTCCGCCGGCGGGCATCTGGCCGCCAGCCTCGGCGTTCACTACGACCGGGAGTTTCTGAAAGGGAGTCGGCCGCTCGACCAGGCGTCCAATCGGCCCGACGCGCTCATTCTGTGCTACGCCGTTCTTTCCACCGGCGAGTATGGCCCTCTCGGCTGCTTCAAGAATCTTCTCGGGCCGGAGCCTTCGCAGGAGGAGCTGCGGTTGATGTCGCTGGAGCTCCAGGCGACGGAACGGACGCCGCCCGCGTTCCTCTGGCACACCGTGGAAGACGCCACCGTGCCGGTCGAGAACAGCGTGATCTTCGCCAAGGCGCTGCGCCGCCATGGCGTCCCCTTTGAGCTGCACCTGTATCCCAAGGGCCGCCACGGACTGGGGCTGGCTGCGCAGGACGAGCACGTGGCGAGTTGGATGACGCTGTGTTGCCAGTGGCTCAGAGCGATGGGCTGGCCGGCGGCGAGCTGAAAGACTGTTTGCAGTGACGGCGTCAGCCGTTGGAGTTGAACGCCTGAACGCCTCACCACGAAATCGGGTGCTCTACCCTATGATCCAGACTCTGGAATGGAAATGCCGCGAGCGGGTGTTGCGTTGCGAGCCGCGCACGCTGGTCATGGGCATCGTCAACTTGACGCCCGATTCATTCAGCGACGGCTTGCGATTCCTCGACCCCGCGCGCGCGACCGAACACGCCCTTCAATTGTTGGACGAAGGCGCGGACATCCTGGACCTCGGCGCCGAATCGACGCGGCCCGGCGCCGACCCGGTGTCCGAGGAAGAGGAGTTGCGCCGGCTGCGGCCCGTCGTGCGGGCGCTGCGCCAGAAGACCGACGCGCCGATTTCGATCGACACGGCCAAGAGCGCCGTGGCGCGCGAGACGCTCGATCTGGGGGCCGACATCATCAACGACGTGACGGCGCTGCGCGGCGATTCGGCGATGGGCGAGGCGTGCGCGCGCGTCGGGGCCGGCCTCGTCCTGATGCACATGCTCGGCACGCCGCGCTCGATGCAGCAGGACCCAACCTATGGCGACGTGGTCGGGGAGATCGTCGCGTTCCTGCGCGAGCGGATCGAGGCGGCGCGCCGGGCGGGGATCGACGAGCGGCGCATCGCCATCGATCCCGGCATTGGCTTTGGCAAGACGGTGGAGCATAATTTGAAACTGATCGCGCGGGCGGAGGCGTTTTGCGCGCTGGGGCGGCCGGCGCTATATGGCGTGTCGCGCAAGTCGTTCATCGGGACAGTGCTCCACGTCGACATCGAGGAGCGCCTGGAAGGGACGGCGGCGGCGGTGGCGGCGGCGGTGTTGCGCGGCGCGTCGATCGTGCGGGTGCACGATGTGAAAGCGATGCGCCGGGTGGTGGATATGATCGATGCGATCAAGGCCGCGAGGTGAGATAAGACGAAAGATAATGTAGCCGCAAAGAACGCAAAGAACACAAAGAAGAAAGACTTATCTTCCTTTGTGTTCTATGCGTTCTTTGCGGTTAATACTCCGGTTCAAAAAGCCCTCCAATGACCGCCTACCCCGAATCCCCTGCTTTCTCCGTCGTCGTTCCGAACTGGAACGGCGAGGCGTATTTGCGGCGCGGATTGGGGTCGTTGTTCCTCTCGGCCAGGAGCGCCGGGCGGCCGTTTGAGATCATCGTCGTGGATGATGCCAGCGATGATCAAGGGCCGGCGCTGGTCGAGCGCGAATACCCGGCGGCGCGCTTGATCCGCCAGCCGGAGAACCGCGGTTTTGGCGAAACGGTGAACGAAGGCGTCCGCCAGGCGCGCGGGCCGATTGTCGTTTTGGCCAACAACGACCTGATCGTGCGCGAAGAGTTCATTCCCCGCCTTCTCGAAGCCATGGAAGGCGAGCGCGTCTTTGCCGCGAGCGCCCTGACCGTCGATTGGGATCGCGGCGAGCCGAATCATGTGGAGATGTTCGCGGTGTGGCGCGAGGGGTTGATCGCGCAGCAGTACGCGCATCATGAATCCGCCTGCGAAACGGTCTTCGTCCAAGGCGGCGCGTGCGCGATCCGGCGGGATGAATTCCTGGCCATGGGCGGATTTTCGCCGCTGTTTGCGCCGGGCTATTGGGAGGACTACGATCTGGCGTATTGGGCGCGGAAGAAGGGCTGGCGCGTTCTCTACGAGCCGCGCGCGGTGGCCAACCATCTGGGCAAGGCGTCGTTGGCGGCGCGCTATGGACGAGACGAACTGGAAATCCTTCGGCGGCGCAACCAGGTGTTGTTCACGTGGCTGAACCTGACCGACGGGCGGCTGTGGGCGCGGCACTTGGTGGAACTGCCGGCCGCGGTGGCCTCGGACCTGGCGCGCGGCGAGAACTCGCCGTTGGCCAAGGGCTTTGTTCGCGCGCTGCCGAAGATTCCCGCCGCGTTGCGTGAACGCCGCCGGCGCCGCCCCACGTTTCGCCTGCGCGATAGCGAGATTCTGCGCTCCCCAAGGGCGTAGATCCAAGACGGAGCGGTTCCTGGAAGCGCCGGCGTCCTCGCCGGCTTGTTTTGACCCGAAAACCGAGGAGGTCCTGCGGCGGCATCCGTCGCGGGGACTGCGCTGGCTCCGCTGGGAAGGCCGGGGCAGCTACGCCGAGGCGCGCAATCGCCTTGCGCGCGCGGCGCGCGGCGCGAAGGTCGCGTTTCTCGACGACGATTGCGTCCCCGCGCCCGACTGGCTCGAACGCATTGACGGCGCGCTGGAACGCCTCGACGCGGTCGGCGGAATGGTCGCGCCGGGAAGTTCCTTGGAGTTCCCGCCGTGGTGGGACCCGGAGATGGCCTGGCTGGCCGGCCTGTCGGTTCCCGGTCACCTGGGGCCGTTTGCCGGCAGCCTGTATTACCCGCAGACCGCCAACCTGGCGCTGCGCCGGACGGTCCTGGAGCGCGAGCCGTTTCAGGAGTTGGGCGGGCAGTTCGTCCAGGGCGCGGAGGTCTACACTCTCGGCCGCGAAGACGCCGAACTGTGGCGGCGGCTGCGGCGCAAGGGCTACGCGGTCGCGTTCGATCCGGCGCTGATGGTCTATCACCACATCCCGCGGGAACGGCTGGAATGGAAGGCGCTCCTGGATCGGGCGCGGCGCGACGGCCGGGCCTATGCGCGGCGCGAGATGAACCGCGCGGCGCTGGAGGGCGCATGGCGCGACGCGGCATACGCCCCCCTTGTCCTGCTGCGCGATTGGCTCTGGCATCCCTGGCCCAACGACCCGCAACGAACGCTTGACCGTCTCTGGATCGCGCGGCAGCGAGCGTTCCTTCGCGCTTTCCGTGAGAACGCCGGGCTGGACGACCTGCATGGGTGGAAGCGCGCGCGGCGCGCGGCGATCGCGCATGTGTTCATTTCCGAGATCAAACGTCCGCTCGGCCGGATCAAGACCGCCTGGCATCGACGGTTCGGGCCGCAGCCGATTGAGGATCTGCCGCCGCGGCGCATGTTGGTCGTATCGGCCGGCTATCTCGGCGACGCCATTCTCCTGGCCCCCGTGTTGAAAGCATGGCGCGGGGCGAATCCGCAAACCGCCGTGGATGTAGCGTTGACATCGGCCTCGGGCGCGGCGCTGCTGGACGGCCAGGGGCTGGCGGACCGCGTCGTGCGCATCGATCCGAAAGGGCGAGACGGAGCCGCCCGCCTCGACCGGGCGATTCGCGAGGGCGGCTACGATCTGATTCT
>JAPLSS010000692.1 GCA_026398515.1 Candidatus Sumerlaeota bacterium
GGCCAGGCCGTCGGCGATCGTCGGCGGCGAATCGACGGACGCCCCGGCGATGTAGCGCCACACCGTCTTGCCGGTGGCCGCGTCCAGGCACGCCACCGCGTTGCGGTCCTTTTGCGCGACGTACAATCGGCCATCGGCGCACACGGGCGCCGTCAAGCCCCCGCCCAAGTCCGCGCTCCAGACCTGGCCCAACGCCGCCGGCACGGGGGACGGGGCGTAACCGCTGCGGGCGTTGTCATGCCGGAACGTCGGCCAGTCGGAAGAAGCGCCGGCCGCCGATGAGGCGGGGCGAACGTCGATTTTTCCGTAGGCGGGACCTTTCTCCAGCCGCGCATCGGCCGGAGGCGTGAAGGCCGGCGCGGCCCCTTTCGGCGCCAGGGCGAGGAACCCGTTCAACTTGCTTTCCAGATAGCATCCGCATTCGTGCGGCATCACGTACAGAAGTCCATTGCACGGCATGATGCCGTAATGGCAGGTCCCGCGAATCCAGGGATGGGGGAGAATCTCGCCCGATTTCAGGTCGATGAACTCCACCCCCGTTCGGCCGGCGAGGATGTACTGGCCGGTCGCCTTGTCGCGATAACAGCGGTGATGGTGCTCGCCCGTCCAGGCGTCGGAGGGCGGAATTTCGCGCGTCACGGCGCCGGTGAGGAGGTCGCGTCCGTGCATGTAATCCTGCGCGTTTCGGGCTTTCTGCTCGCCGATCCAGGCCAGCCCCTGGGAGACGAAGACATCCACCGGCGAGCTGGCGCCTTCCGCCGCTTCGCCCGACCACAGGGGCTGGCCCGTGGCGGCGGACAAGGCGACGACGCTGCCGGCCCTCTCCTTGGCATTGTCGGTTGTTCCCCCGTCGGCGCACAATACGATGTCGCCCTGGGCGACGAGCGTGGGCGCCGACCAGCCGGGCCGCGGGTAATGCGCGGGGTGAGGAGTCTGCCAGACTTTCGACCCGCTGGCCGGGTCAAGACAGCAAATCGCCTTGTCGGTCTGGAAGCACAGGCCATGATCGCCGGCGGCCAGCGTCAGGGGGAACAGCCCGAACGTGTCGTCGTCGCACTTGTTCCAAAGGACCTGGCCGGTATCGGCGCGCACCGCCAGGAGGCGCTTCGCCACGGGTTGGGGCAATGCGATGCCCAGTTGGCGGCGCAGGCCGATGTCGGGCGGGGCCGCCTCGGCCACGATATACAACACGCCGTCGCGAAGGATCGCCTCCTCGGCGAATTCGGTTTCTTTGTACACCTGAAGAGTTTTTCCCGTCGCGGCATCGAGGGCCTGAAACGGGCCGAAGATGTCCAGCGTCACGTACACGCGATCATGATCCGCCACCAGCCGCCGCGCCAGGTCGGTGGGAGTCAGGCCTCTCTTCTGCGCGTTGATCGCCTGCCAGACGTCGAGCGGCCGCTGCCAGAGGAGCGTCCCGTTGAACGCGTCGCGCGCCGTCAGGGCCCAGCGGGCGGGAAGGATGTGCGGCAGCGGGATGGGGCCTTCGTCGGCGATGCTGAACACGCGCCCGCCGGCGGATACCGCCGCCTGCACGCTCGGCAAAATGCTGTGGCTCTTGCAGACCTCCGGCCCGGCGTCCCATTTCAGGTGATCGGGGGGGCCGACCTGCGTGTCGTTGGCCACCGGGTTGCCGTCGGGGCCGTGCAGGTAGTGCGACCACTCGTCCATGTCCGCGGGCCAGGGCTTCCGCGCGATGACGGCCCATGCCCCGCCGGTTCGCGCGCAGGCCACGCCGTAAGGGCATAGAACGCGCTGGATCTCGGCGTCGTTGACCCGGCCGCGGTCGTCCAGGACCAGCAAGTTCACCATGTTGTCGGCATAGGGCAAATGCTCGCCGTCGAACGCGGTCGCCGAGGCGCGCTCGGTCAGGCCGGCGGCGTCGAAGGCCTCGCGCGCCTTCTGAACGCGGGCCGGATCCACGTCCAGCCCCTGCGTCAGAAACCCTTTGGCCGCGGACAGCGCGGCGACGAGCGCCCCGTCGCCGCAGCCCACGAGAACGATCAGGCCGCCCCGGATTCCGCTCGTTTCGAGGATTTGTTTCGCCGCGTCCACCGGCGAGGCCGGGGCCGACGCTGCGGGGAGTTTCCCGGCCAGCCCAAGGCAAGGCAGCGCCATCAAAATCAGCGAAACGGCTCGACAGCGTCCGATCATGGGGACTTCTCCATTTCAACGACGATATTGCCATGACGTCGGAGCCGCGCCCCATCTGGACGCCCCCCTCCGCCTCGGCCCGGCATTCATTGAATGCGATGTCATTTTGCGCCGCTTGCGCCAGCGGCGGCAAGGAGAGTTTGACTCGCGTTTTTCGACCACTCGGCCAATTCGGACTTCTTGGGAAGAGGAGCGGCGAACCTCTCGGTCATTTCGTCGACCGTTGGCTGGCGCCGCAGAACTACGCATAGACCGAGATCGAGGAGAGCGGGGTTGAGGCGCCCCATCGAAAAGAGGCAAGAACGGCCTCCGGCGCGATCCGCCGCCGGCGCGGCAGCGGCTGAGCCAGGGGGAAGCAGAGGCAGGCGAAGCCGAGATCGGTCAACGGACGGTCGAAACCGCCGTAATGCGCTTCCTCATGGTCGCGTCGGGCCGTAGCCTCCAAGTCGGGCACGCCGATTTCGATAGTCCCGTCCTTCTGGGCAAAGGTCAACGGCCATGGCGACAAAGCCACTTAAATCACCAAACCGAAGTCCCGAAGCCCAGTGGACAGTTCATCGTCACCGAAACCGCCGCTTCGTTTCCTCCTGCGGAGTGCGCCCCCTCTACCAGAACCTGCGGCCATGGACAGGCCTGAACTTCCGATAATGCTCGATTGCGGAAATTGGGTTTGGCTCCTCTACGGCCCCGCGGCGAAACACCGTGGGGCCTTCCGTTTTGCCCCCCTGCCACCCATTTGATTCGTCCGTGGAATGCAACGTTGGCCGAGCAGCACGAGAAAAAACTGCGCCACCACATCGCGCAGAAGAGACGGACGAAGCATGGATATACCTAAGAAGACACGCATCATTCGCGCGCGGGGCTGCGCGGCGCGGCAGACGGGGGGCGGCCAGGGGTTTCCCACGTCCATAATTCCCACAAAAGGATTGCGCCAAAAGCGGCGTGGGACGTACTATGCCAACAGACAAGTGGGACGCCAGATCGATCGGGCAATGCTTCGGCTCCGGAGGCGCGCCATGCGAAGACTTCGCAACGTTGTTTTCCCGGTTTTGGCTGTCATGGGAGTATGGATTCCCGTCTCCGCGTGGACACACGGCGGGGTGGAGAAGATCCCGAATCCGGAAAGCCAACCGCGCCAGGCGCCGGAGGGGGATCCCATGGGAGCGCCAACCTTGGAAACGGTGACGGACATCGGCGACGGCATGGCACATCTCGCTTGGTCGAATAGCTGGGCGACGCCTCTTCAGTTCTTGGGTTTCTCATTCGACCTCTACGCCTTCGACTGGGTCAGGCGATTCTGGGAAGGGACCCTGTGGGCTCCGTTTCCCGCGGGGGCCGCGTCGGGCGACATGGATTTGGCTTTCACGGGCGGGTACTACGTTTGGATATCCAACCAGTACTCCGGCGGAAACTGGTATCCATGCGACAATCCCTGGGGCGGCATCATCTATAGCGGGAAGCCGCACACCCCGCGCAACCTGGTGGCGCAGCGCCAACGCAGCGCCAATGTGCGGCTGAAGTGGAAGCCGGACTTATACGGAACGTGGTGCTATCAGATGATCGCCTATAAAGACGGGGAGGGCTTTATAGACACCTTGGGACCTGGCGGCATCTCCCTGTGGCATTTTGTTGACTACGGCGGCGCGGCCTATGGCGAATACGAAGCCAGCTTCTCCGAGGGATGGGCCGATTTTTGGCTCCCGTGGGGCACGTATTGGTTCTTCGTCTGCGGAGTCGGGTGGCTGCCGCCCTATCCCACCGGGGACTATGTCTGGGCTTCCGCCACTGTCCTGCCTGAGAGGTCCTTTGATCTTCCAGGCGACGTGCCGCTGCGCATGATTCGCCTTCCCTCGGGCCATTTCCAGATGGGCTCGCCCGACGCCGAACGCTCCCGGCAAGCCAGCGAGGGGCCCGTCCACGAGGTCACGATCGACTACACGGTCTACCTGGGCAAGTTCGAGGTGACGCAACAGCAGTGGATGGCGGTCATGGGGAGCAATCCCGCGCACGACTACGGCGTCGGAGATAACTATCCCGTCTATTGCGTCTCCTGGAACGACTGCCGGCAGTTCCTTGGCGCCCTGAACGCCTTGGGTCTGGAGGGCGTCTTCCGCCTGCCGAGCGAAGCCGAATGGGAATACGCCTGCCGCGCCGGGACACAGACGCGGTTCTTCTTCGGCGATTCGCTGGGGGCGGACGACGACGCAGTAGACGCTCCGGCGGGAACGCTGCCGGACAACCGGTCGGACTACATGTGGTACCGGTTCAACAGCAACGGCGATGCCAACGGGGCGTATGGGAGCCATCCGTGCGGAGCAAAGCTGCCAAACAACTTCCAGTTCTTTGACATGAGCGGGAACGTGTGGGAATGGTGGGGCGGAAAATCGGCCTTGTCACTGATCAGGCTAGCCTGGATTCCCATGTTAGTCAATCCTCCTAACGCGTATTGAGTCGATCGAGCGGGATTTCGGCGGGCCAAAACGGCTTCGAAATCCATCATAACCGAAAATGTTGCGATTGCTTCTCATCTATGAGATCGTCAAGTCAAGAATGGCCCGCTGGCGCGGGCCGTTTTCCGACAGGCTCCTAGGCCAAGCAAGTTCCCCTCTAATGGCGACGTCAAAGGGTGGCCGGTTCCGCCCGAAGCGGCCTGCTTTGCTGCGCAACGTTGAAAGGAGAACAACGAATGGCTGTGTCGCGGAAGTTCTGGCTGTCCCTTCTTGTACTGCAACTGCTCCCGTGGGTCCCGAAGGCGCTGGCGGGGATCGCCGCCGATGGACCGCTGCGCATCGAGTACCCGGACGTGGGGCAGAGCGGCCCCATCCGCATTTCCGCCGAAGGGAAGCCGACGGTCGCGGACAACTGGTATGTTCTTATTTCGGAAGACGGCCAGGGCAAGGGCGCGACGCTCACTTCGCAGGGCGCGGTCGTCGAGGCGAAGGTGGAGCCGCTCCCCGGCGGCGGGACGCAACTGCGCATCGTCCGCCAGGCCGATGGCGCAGGCGATCCGAAACTCGGCGCCTTTGAGTTGATTTATGAACTGCGCGGCGCCGACGGGATGATCCGCCACAGCGGGACGTTCACCCCCCGCCCGCGCGCTGACGGTTTCCTCCTGCGCGTTCCTGGTGGGCGTCGAAGGACTGAAGCCGGAGGTCCATCAGTTCGCCTGCATGGACAATGAAAACGTCGTCTTCGGGCCGGCGCAGGCGAGGAAGCCGGGCGACCACATCACGTTCCCGACGGAGCGTCCGTGGGTCGCCCTGGCGGACAAGGACTCGCAGGACTACCTGGCCCTGGGCGCTCCCGCCGCCGACTTGAAGAGAATGGCTTTCCGATTCGACGTGAAGGCCTTCGAACTGACGCGCGCGGCGGGGGACGTGTCGCCGGACGACCCGTTGCGCGAGCACGCGTGGATCGGATTCGGAAAGGGCGTCGGGCCTCTAAAAAAGTGGCAACGGGCGTACGAAGACTCCGTGTTCCAGCCCCCGCACGCCCGCGAACCGCGGCCCGCCGCGCCCGCGCTGCAACAGGCGCCGCCCGCCGCGCGATGGGACGTCGGGGTGACGCCGGTCGCGGACGGCTGGGGCGTTGCCGCGGGCGATTTCCGCATTGAGATCGGCGGCCAGGACGGCGCCCTGCGCAGTTGGGAGACGGACAGCGGACAATGGCTGGCCAGGCCGGGCGGAGTCTATTGCGTGGCAGCGGACCAGAAACAGTTGGGGCCGGGCGGGACCGTCTCCAACGCGCAGCAGGCGGCCAACGCTCTCCAGTTCGACTGGGCGTGCGGGGGCCTCACGGCGCATCATCGCATCGAGCCCCACCAAGGCTACATCGCCTGGGACGTCCGAATCCCCAATCCAGGCAAGGAGAACTTGTTGCTGGAAACGCGCCTGGCCTTGCCGGCAAACCTGGGGACGGAACCCTGGTATTACTGGGACGGGATTTCCCTGCGGAAAGTTGGCGCGGACGAACGCAAGGCCGAGATGACGACGCTGGCGCCGGGCGACAAGTTCTCGCAGGGCATCTTCCCGGCCGTCGGCCTTCACAACGCCAAGGCCGGGATGGCGGTGGGCTTGGCGCCGGCGGACATCGAGTCGTTTTACGGCTCGCGGGCCCGCCCCGCCCTGGGGCCGCTGGAGACGTTCTACTACGCGGTGCGAATGGCGATCCCCCCGGGCGGCGAGCGCCGCGTGCAGTTTGTGTTGTTCGCCACCGACCCCAACTGGAGTTGGCGCAGCCTCGTCGACCGCTACTGGGGGTTCTGGCCGGACGTGTTCGCGGCTCCCGCGCGCGACGACGTGTGGGGCCTCTATGGGCTGGTGTCGGGACCCAAGTACATCTTCGCCGACGGCGACAAGTTCATCGACCGGTGCCGGCGGTATCGCGTGGGGGGAATGGAACTATCGGCGCCGTTCAGCCGGACGGGCGATTTCTACGCCCCCGAGGAGCCGGCGTATCGGCGCAAACTCGGCGAGATGAACCGCGAGGACCTGCGGCGCGCGTATGACATCGCCAATACGGCCTCCTGCAATCTGTCGTTCGTGACCCCGAATTTTTGCGAGCGCCAGCTGGCCGACACCCAATTCGCCGACTCGATCGTTCACCGCGAGAACGGCGCGCCGTGGTATCGCGACTCAGGGATCTTGATGCCCACGGAAAAACTGGCGCACATGTTCGCCTGGGGCGATTCCTTCGGCGAACACGTGCGGGCCGATCTACGGCGCATTCTGGAGGACTACAAACCTCAGGGGTTTTACCTGGACATCGGCGCCCTGGTCGCGAGCGACTACGGCCGCATGACCGAGTGGGCGGCCTTCGACGACAAAGGGCGCGTTTACACCAACACCGGCATCGCGCTCGCCAAGTTGGTGGAGGACGCGCACGCCTTCGCCCCCGGCGCCCAACTCACCCCCGGCGAGGAGGTCCAGTATTTCAGCGGATTCCACGCCCAGGGGCATCTGGCTAACCACACAAACATCGCGCCGCATTACGTTCGCAGCATGCGGCTCATCCTGGGGCGCAAACCGGTGTGGACGAGCCTGCCGGCGGTGCTCACGAAGGCGGTGATGGAGGACACGCTGGAGGCCGGCGGACTGCCAAACCTGGGGATGCATTTCGATCCCGCCTGGGAGGCGACCGCGCGCGAATGGGCGCCGGTGACGATCGCGCTGGCGCGCGCCGGCTGGAATCCCATCCCGCAGGCCGTGGCGGACGGCGCCGACGTGCGAATCGAACGTTTCGGGTCGGACGCGGAAACGTTCTTCACCGTGCGCAACCTGACGGATCAGCCCGCGAAGGCCGATCTGCGGCTCAAGGGGCTGTATCCGCGGCTGAGCGAGTTCCGCAATCGGGTCCCGCTCCATCCGCGCGTGGACCAGGCCCAGGGCGAAACGGCCGTCTCGTTCACCATTCCGGCGACGGAATTGGTCGTACTGCGCGCGGAGCCGGAGCCGGCAGCGGCGCCAAAGGAATGGCCGAAGATCGACTTCCTGGCGAAGGCCGAGCCGGTCAGCGTCGTCGCGCCCGAAACGGTCGCCGCCCAACACGCCGCCCACTGCGTCATGGGATTCGTCGAGTTGCAGGCGGACCTGTTGAAGAGAAAGACCGAAGTGGAAATCGTCGCCGACGCCGCGAAGGCGAAGTTCCCGAATCGCGTTTTGATCCAGGTCGCGCCCAACGCCGCGTTGACCGCGAAGGACGCGAACACGCTCGTTCTCTCCGGCCCGGACGAATCCGCGTTGCGCCACCTGCTGGGGGAGTATCTGGAGACGATCGAGAAGCCGCTCGGCGACCAGGGACCGCTGTGGACCCTGGCGGCGCCGGCGCCGTGAGGCAGGGCGTTTCGGGCGGCGGCAATTTGGGTTCGAGCGTGGAAATTGAGGTTCGGAGTGCGACCGTCTGGGCGCGTCCTTGTCCAGCATGGGCGTGACTGTCTCGACGATGTTCTTGTTGTTCTGAAACGACGTTTTGTATTGGATGATCACATACTCCCCGGATGGCGCGCCGGGGAGCGTTTTGGCGTGTTGTTTCGCGGCGATTTCCCGGGAGACGACTGGCCCCAGCGGATCGCGGACGGACTTGGCCGTCGCTTCCCACTGGCTTCGGCTGATCGCGTTTTGGAAGAGGGCCGCCGCGGCGTCCCAGCTGGCGCCGTATTGGCCTTCGTCCAACCGCTTCAGCCAGGCGTCCGCCGATTGGACGGCGGCGTTCTCCGCGTCCGGAGCAGCCGGAGCAACCGGAGCAGCCATAGCATCCGGAGCAACCGGAGCAGCCTGGGTTGCGATGGCGGCCTTCGAGGCAACTTCGGCCAGAATGATCGCCTTGGAAGCGGCTTCGGCGAGGAGGAGGCCGATAATGAACGTCGCAATCGCCTTTCCTCCTCGAACATGGAACGACACGCTGTAGGAGCGGTACATCAGGAGGACCATCCAACACACGATAATGAGGATCGCCACGGCCACGACGCCAAAAACGAGTACGTCCGTCGGCCCCAGGGCGGTCTCCGAACCGATGCCGGCCAGTTTCCAGGCCAAGTGGGCGACGTAGCGGCGAAAGCCCGGCGCGAGAGCCGCACAGGCGGAGAGCGCCGCTGGCCAGCGGGCCAGGGCTTGGGTTCCGAGGATGTCGATGGCCCGAAAACGGGTCTTGCTGATCAGCGCGCCGGCGGCCAGCAGCACGACCGCCATACACAGCCAGTCGACCAATCCCTCCGCCAGAAACACCCATAACGGAAGGGACAGGCCGGTGTGCATGTCGAGGACGCCGTCGAAGTGCGTGTGGCTGAGAAACCCGATCGCCCCGGCCGCAAGTATGGCGATCAGCCCGGTCGCCAAGGCCTGGAATCCAGCCACGAACTGGAATGGGTTGAACAACCACCCGGCGATCGTGCGCTTCGCCGGAAGATCTTTGGGCTCGCTATCCACGTTGGACTCCCTCGGCTGTCTTGAGGCGTTCGATGATGTCGTCGAGACGGTTTCGCACGGTGGGGTAGCTGACGCCCAGGCGCCGAGCCATGTCCTTCAGGCTGCCGCTGCATTGGACAAACTGCGCGATGAACTCCTGGTCTTCGCGGGCGAGGCTGGCCAGGGCCGGCAAGAGAAAGAGTCCCTCCACCTCGGTCTCGCACTTGGGGCAGGCGAGGCGTTTGACGCTGAGCGTTTGCCCGCAGCTGGGGCAATTGGTCGGAAGATGTTTCATTTGAGTGGTCGAGGAATGATTTTTATTCATCATAGCATGCATATTATTCATTACGGATGGCGCTTTGTCAAGTAAGATTGTGCAAGATGCGTCGCTACGAATCGCTGGATAGCGTGGGCTGGAGTTCCATGGTTTCCGAGAAACGATGTGGAAGCCAAGGCCTTAATGTGCTGAAAATCCCCGCGGAAGTGTGGCGAGAATCAGGACTTGGGGGTGCCGGAACGACCAATTCCGAAGGTAAGAACCACCCCAATTCTCGCGGAAGGAGTGACACGAATGGATCTCTTCCGGGTTCTCATGTTCCTGACGCTTGCCGGTCTCGCGGCGGCGGCTGACACGGGAGGCGCGGGGGGCCAAGGCGCGGCCTCGCAGGGCGTCGCGGCCCAGAAGGCGGCGGCCCAACCATCTCCCGCGGTCGACTTCAATCGCGCGGGGAAGATCGCGCAGAAGCGCCGGGAAGGCGGGACCCTCACGGCGGAAGAGGATGCCTATCTGAAGACGGCCAAGAAGGTGAAAGCGCAGATGGACTCGCAACCGGCTGCGAGGGAATCGGGCCAGAACGCGCCGGCCGCGAAGGAAGCGGGCCAGAAGGGGCCGATCCCGAAGCCGACGTCGTCCACCGGCCTGATCCCGCTGACCGACATGGGCACGGAGAAATACAAGGGCGAGGACGGCGGCCTGTACGGCGGCGGGAGCAATGAGCCGCCGAAGGCGCACCAGGAAGCGGCTCAGAAGGCCACGGCGGAGATCCAGCCGCTCGACGCCGAGGGAAAGCCCGCCAAGGACGGGAAGATCGTCCTGATCTCTACGGGCTACTCGAACGTGACCATGGAATTCTCCGTGTTCAAGGCGATGGCGGACAAGGACCCGGAGAAGAACCCGAATCTTGTCATCGTCGATGGCGCGATGGGCGCCCAGGACGACATCGTGTGGGCCGACACCGAAGCGCAAGTGAAGATCCCCAGACCGGGCAAAACGCCCGCGCGCGACGTGTGGGCCATTCTCGACCAGCGGCTGAAAGACGCCGGCGTGACCGCGGCGCAGGTTCAGGCGGCCTGGATGAAGCACGCCCGCAGCGGCGTCGGCGCGCTCGGCGCGTTCCCCGCGCATGCCCGCACGCTTCAGGCGAACGAGGAAAAGATCGTCAACCGGATGAAAGACCGCTTCCCCAATCTGCGTGTGATCTATGTCTCCAGCCGCACCTACGGCGGTTGGGCCACGGCGCCGATCAATCCCGAGCCATATGCGTACGAAAGCGCCTTTGCCGTGCGCTGGCTCATCCAGGACCAGATCAACGGCAAGCCGGAACTGAACGACGACCCGGCGAAAGGCCCGATCAAAGCGCCGGTCCTGTTGTGGGGGCCGTACCTGTGGACCGACGGGCTGAAGGGCCGCAAGGACGGGCTGGTTTGGAAACTAGAAGACACCGTCTATCAGAAGATGACGATTCCCTTGCCGACCAAGGATTTGCCCATGCAGAAAGACTGCACGCATCCCAGCCCGTCGGGAATCCAGAAGGTGGACGATCTGCTCATGAAGTTCTTCAAGACCGATCCGCTGGCCAAGACGTGGTTCACGGCGGCGCCCGGCGGGAAGAACGACAAATAGCGACATGAATAACGCAGCAAGCCTGCGGCAGGGGCGGCAGTTGGCGGGAGCGCGATCGCCCTCGCCCGCAATGCAACGCGCCGAGCAGCGGAAGATTGCGGGCGAGGACGCCCGCGCTGAAGAAGGCGCTCGAACGCGCGGCGCGCACGCCGCCTTCTGATCCGCCCCTTGGCCATTGACCCCAGGGGCGCATCTCGGCACGGCCGCCAACGCTCGCATTTCGAGACGACATGTGGGCGACGCTTGCATTGTGCGCCTCCGCACATAACGGGCAAGAAGCGAGCGGGATGTTCCCTTAGCCCATCCTTCGCGATTCGCGGGCGTTTTCCAGAGAATTCGGCAGGTTCTGGGGCGTAAGTGTTGTGTTCTCAGCGCCGGTCTTCCGGGAATGGCCTGTAGTGCCGACCTACCCCCT
>JAPLSS010000088.1 GCA_026398515.1 Candidatus Sumerlaeota bacterium
ATCGCGGCATTCCGAGCAGCAGCGCGAGCGGGGCGCTATTTCGGTGTCTACCATCTCTTCCAGTCCCAGTTCCCGCAGGGCTGTCTTGATCCGTTCCTGGCTGCCTTGGATTTCGTCTTTGCCCATCGGGACTTCCAGTTCGACTTTCAGATTCAGGCCCGCGTTCCTGGCGAACGGGCTCACGACCTTGGTGTAGAAGTTCATCCACTTCTGGGGAGGAACCACGCCTCCCCAACGAATCCTGCCTCCCGTTCCGCCTGGGCGCTTCGTCTCTCCCGTGTCCTTGCGAAGCATGTGAATCTCCGCCGCCGCTTCAAACCCCTCGTCCTCGACTTGGACTCGGAATACCCCTGCCGCATCTCCCGCCACGAACAGCCCCTGGGCGTCGATGGCGCCGCCGACAGCCTGCCACTTGGGGTTCACGACCGGGAAAGGCTGGCCGTATTGGTCGAACCCCGCCGCCGAAAACGCAGCCTGCTCGCCGGACTCCAATTCCGCACGGTCGGGGCGAATAACGATTCGGGCCAGTTTCGGCGGGTCCTTGCGCTTCTTCGCTTCCTCGCCCGTCACAATGAACACGTCGTCCGAGATCTCGACTTCCAGTTCTGAGAGGCTTTCGGCGAAGCGCTCCAATTTGAACTGCCCGCTTGCGTCCTTGCTCCCGTAGCCCAACGCCCCCTGGCTCACGCCGTCGGCGATGGTCCGCCTGATCGATTCCGGCCGCAGCAGTCGTGGCAGCAGGGGCGAAGAGCAGAAGGCGTCGCGCACCGCCTTGGTCGACCACTCCGCGCACGCCGGCGGCCAGTATTTGAGCAACTGATTCGGCCCCACGCCCGACGAGATCTCCTGGTACTTCACAAGCCAGTTCACAATCATGTCGACCAGGGAAGGGGCCATGCTCGACGTCAGTGCTCCAAAGTCGATTTGGCGGACCGTATTGTCTGTGCCCAGCATGAACAGGAGCCGATAGGCGCGCCAGATCGCCTCCCTGAGATCGCTCTTGGCCCGGCCCAGCTTCTGATCCAGCATGCGCCGCTGCGCGCCGTCCATCCGGCGCTTGGTTTCCTCGTCGTCGTCAATATCCTCCCAGGCCAGCACGTCGCGCGCTTGGTCGGCCATGCCGTTCGTTGACACCGGAGCCGAAAACAAGAGCGCCGATTTGAACGTTCGCCCGGAGGCCCCGCACTCGCGCACGATGCTCTCGATCAGTCGTTTCGCCGCGGCGTTGTCCCCCGGCATATCCGGCCCCATGACCACCAGCGTCAACGCCGGGCGGTCGGGCACGTCGTTGCTTCTCGTGGGAAAAAAACGGCGGTCCAGGTCGAGTTCCTTCGGCCCCTGCCGGAAGCAGGTCTCGATCTCCTTCCGCAGGCGCTCGTCGATCTGCTTCGGCTGCACGGCCGCCCGCCGGTCGGTCAACAGCCGGTTGATGTTCGGGTTCAGGCTGAAGTGGTATCGATTTCGGTCCACCGTCAGGTAGAAACAGGCTCCGACCAGCGCCTCCAGGACATTGTCCACGTCCGCAAGGTTCGTCTCCGGCCCGCCCACGGCCGCTTTGATCTCGCCGATGGACGCTTCGGCCCGCAGCTGCCCGCCGTTCGATTCAAAGAAGATCGCGGCGGCCGTCTTCTGATGCAGCCGCGCCTTCTTGATCTCCGCCGAGGCCGCGCGGTCCAGTCGAACGGCATGCGCGTCAGCTCGCCCGGCGATGTCCGTCGTCGCTGGCCCTTCCAGGTCGCTCGTGCCGAGTTGCTCAGAAAGCGCCGCGCCGGAAGACCGGGTCGTCGATGGGCGCGGTCCCTAGTCCGATCACCGGCTCCTTGTAGGCCTTCCGGTGGTCTTCCTGCCACGCGCGCGACACCCACAGCGCCAACAGCCTTAGAATGCCGCGTGTTCTCTGGAATCGCGGCAGCGCTTGCCACTTGCGCTCGAACACCGAGAGCACCGACGGGTGGAACGGATACGACGCCTTGAAGCGCTCATAGGCCGAATCGGGGTCCAGCCCGCTTAGCGCCCCAGCGTTGTCCTGAACCCAATCGGCGTATTCGCGGGCCATCTTCTCGGCCTCCGGCGGCAGGCCGCCCCACTCGAACAGCCGCCGCCGGATGATCTCGGCGATCTCCGTCTCGGCCGACATCATGATCGCCTTGCCCAGGCGGTCGAGCAGGTTCCTCAGCCGCGTGTGGTCGGCCTCGTCCTCCGGCGACATCTCGGTCACCAGCGACTTTGGAATCGACACGCACAGCACAAGCCGGTCCTGCGCCCGCGCTTCTTCGGAGAGGTTCTGGATGAAATCGAACAACTGGTCGCGCAGCCCGATCTTCCGGCCCCGGCTCAGGAAGTTGAGCAGTTCGTCCATCAGGATGACGGCCGGCCCCTCCGGCAGCATCTTGCGGATCACGTCGCCCCCCGGCGCCACTCCCTGGCGGTCGTGCTCCGCGACGGCGGCGAAGGACTTCTCGCCCCGCAACTGCCACGCGATCTCTCCCCACGGCGTCTTGCGGACCGGCTCGCCATTGTCCGAGCGCCCCTCGACCACGTCGAATTGCGCGCCGACGAAGACCGCCACGTCCGCCTTGCGCAGGATCGCATCGACGCCCTTCCACCCTTGAGCCGCCTCGCCGCCCGTGGCCAGGTGGTAGAGCGCCGCCAGCGCGTGCGTCTTGCCGACTCCGCACTCCGCACTCCGGACTCCACACTCGATGTCAGCGTCCATAGCCAGATGGCGTCGGCGCCGACGACGCCTTCCGCGGCCAGGCGCGGCATCCATTCGTGGATGCGGCGGGGCAACTCCGCCAGCACGTCGCGCCAGTCGCCCGCAAGGGTGGGGCAGGCATCTTGCCTGCCTTCTGTCTCACACAGGCTGGAAGCCTGTGCCACCGTCTGGCGCGGGCGGCAAACGAGATGGACAGAGGAAGCGAGCCGCGCCTGGCCTTGCGCTGAAACGCGCGTTTCCATCTCTGTGTCAATCGGCCAGGAGCCAGTGATGATCCAACCAGCATCGACTACCGCTTTCAAAATCGCTTCCCAGCTTGCCGTCGTCTTGCTCGCGAACACAACGGCGCCGATGCCGTCGGAGCGAAGAATACGACGGCCTTCGGCAAAAGCCTGGGTCAATTCACGCTCGTAGAAGGCAACGTCCTTCTTCGAGTTGCTGAGGTAGTGCGGTCTGTCCACAACGATCTCTTCGTCCTTGGGGACACACTCAAATTCGAAAAGTTCTGGTTGCACTTTGTGAAGAACGCGGCGCAGCCACACGTAGAAGTAATCTGAGAGATGTGCGTAGGGAACCGCATCGTAGTAGGGCGGGTCGGTAATCCAGGCCGATGCCATGTCATCCGAGAGCGGATGTGCTGTACAGGAACGGATATTCTTCGGGAAACTCAACAAGCCCGCCGCGGACAGGGTTGCCGCAGATGTAATTCCATTTCTCAGCGAAGTCCTTCTCGTCGCGGATGATGCGGTCATAGCTTTCATCCAGCCAGAGCGGGCCGGATCTCCCGAGAATCTTGTTGATTTGGTTGGCGGAGAAACTCTTGATGCTGTGAAGAATCTCCGTGAGGCTGTGGTACCCTTTCTCAGGCGCGATCTCCCGCGGTGTGAAGAGCAGGTGGCCATGGTCGGGCATGATGACGCAGGCGTGGACGTCGCACTTCTTGCCGTTCCAAAAGAGGCAGGCGTCAAAGGCGATTTGGCGGGCGGCCAGAGGGAGTTGAACGCCCAAGGTGCGGAATGTCACATGGTAAGCGCGGCCGGGGTCCTGAAGATGGGGCAGGTTTCTGCGGGTGGATTGGAAAGAGGTCACAGGCTGGAAGCCTGTGCCACCAGCAGATGCAGGCTGAGAGATTGCTTCTGAGGACACAGGCTGGAAACCACTGAAGGACACAGGCTGGAAGCCTGTGCCACCAGCTGGGTCTTTCAAATCCTTGGTGGCACTGGCTTCCAGCCTGTGTCCTTCAGTGGTTTCCAGCCTGTGTTCTGCAGCAGTTGCTCGTTCTTCGACGACCAGTTGCAGGGCCACGGAGCGGTTGGCCTTCTTGGCCAGCCAGAGGGAGCGAATGAGCGGGACTTCCGCGCCGCAGCCGGGGCCTTCGCATTGGATGGTGCGCGCCCAGAGGTAGGCGATGGGCGTCGCGCCGTCGGGGTCCTTGGGGTAGAACTCCGCCAGTTCCTTCTCCGCCTCCTTCTTGATCCACGCGCCCCATTTGCGCACTTCGTCGGCCAGGCGTTGGCCCTACTTCGGGATGTATTCGAGCACGACCTTGTTCAGCAGGACGGCCACGGGGTTGAGGTCTGAGGCGAAGGCGTCGGCCCCGACCCGCAGGGCTTCGAGCGGGATGGACCCGCCGCCGGCGAAGGGGTCGACAACGAGGGGGCGAGGCCAATTGCCGATTGTCGATTGCCGATTGTCGATTGAAGAAACGATCTCGGCGTCCGTTGGCGCGAAGTCGGGTTCGGTCAGCGAACGATGGGCGTAGGCCGTGAGAAGGCGGGACGTCTCCAGGTATTCGGGAACGGTCGAGTTGTCCCAGTTGGCGAAGTCGGCGATGAAGTCCAGCAAGGCGAAACGCAGGACGTTCAGGTGCGCCGAGTCGCCGGGGTCGATCCGGTTCTCTGGCCTGTTGAGCGCGACCCACCGCCCCATCGATTCCGGCGAGGCTGTCTTGCCGAGTTCGCGGCTGGAGGTGGCCTTGCGGGCGAACTCATGGAGGATCGCCGCCGCCGCCCGTCGAAAGGCCTCCGGGCAGATCGGATCGGCCGGATCAGGCCACAGCGCGGCGCACAACACCGCCCGGCACGCCGCCAGCGGCCGCCTCGCCCACCAGATGTGCAGGGTCGAGATATGCCCATGCCGGATCGACTTCTCCCTGCGCGCATGCGCCGAGATCCGCTTGATCGGCAGGTCCACTTCAATGAGGCGTTTGGGGTATTGCGTCGTCATGGAGAACCTTTGTTGCCCGCGAATCACACGAATCACCCAAATGCCAATCCTACCCTCACCAATACCCTTACGAAAGGGTATTGCCCATTTTCCTCCCCGATAACGCCAGCGGGCGGCGGGGCCGCGCCCTATTGCAGCCAGTCTTCGATGATCAGGCCGTCGATGGCCTGGAAGTGCCGGGGATTGTGGGTGACGAGAGTCGCTTTGCGGGCCTGACAGGCGGCGGCGACCAGGGTGTCCACAGGAAGGCAGACCGCCAGCCGATCGGCGACCCGCCGGTCGCCGCGCAGATAGGCCACCACGACGTTTGTGTCCAAATGCCGCATCACAGTTTGGGGAAGGGCTCGTCCGAGCGGGGAAGAGCGAGTTGACGGTTCCGTTCGATGGCGATAAAGATTTCCTCAATGGAGTCGTCCGCCGACCACGCTCCGCAGAGAGCCTCCGCCTCGCGCCGTTTCTGATCGGGCGACAGTTCTCCAGTCTCCAGGATCACGCGCACCCGCAATCCTTCCGGCAGCCCTGTTTCCTCCTCCAACTCCAAGGTTTTCCCGTGGAGAACGCCATCCGCAATCAGTTTCATGGGAGTTCCCTCTTTTCCTCGCGCCCGCTCCGCCTTGTCCGGCGGATATGCCCGCGCGCGCCTTCGTGTCAAGAGACCTTGGGCCGCGCCGGGAAAGCCGGACTCCGAAGCGCTCCATTTATTACCCAATTCATTGCCTAATTCAATGGGATATTGGCCATTTCCCGACCCTATCCCCGTGGCGTCCCATAGGGCGGCCCGTCTTCCCGTAGTTCCACCGGATGAGACGACGATTCCGTCTTCAGACGATAGTGCTCGATCTTCACGATGGGCTGCCAGTCCAGTGTCGCCGGGTCCTGGATGCGATTCAACGACGGATTCGGCTTGGCGCAATGGAAGGCCACGTAGAGCCAGTAATCGCGGCGCAGGCGCTGGGCGGTCTGATACTCGTTGGCGGTCAGGGCGATCTCGCCGGTGTGCGCGCGGCCCTTGACCTCGATGAAGCGGAC
>JAPLSS010000656.1 GCA_026398515.1 Candidatus Sumerlaeota bacterium
CTCCCCCCGCAAACCACCGCGCAGATGTTCAAGTAGGTCCACTCCGCGTCATCGCCGACCGTGTTGGCGTAGCCCCCGCCGACAAAACCATAGTCGCTCTTCACGGAATTTTCCGATCCGCCGGGAATCCCGCCCCCGGCGATAGTGGCGCCGTTCACGTCCGCCCGCACCGAGTTTCCTGAATAACCGCCGACGACATTGGGCGAATAGCCGGGCTCCAACCGAAATGCCCGTTCGTTGTTGACCCGAAAGTTCAGCGGCCTGTCGTCCGTCGTCCCCAGGAAGTTCGTGTCCGAGCTGATGCCGGCGTTCCCGCTCAGGTTCCAGTCTCCGACCGCTTCCGGCGCGACCTCCGCTCGGGCGGCCTGCGTGGGCGCCCCGGTCGCTTTGGCCGATTCCCCGCCGTAGAGCGCGTAGGGATACTCCCATGCCCGCAACGGCAGACCCAACGGCTGGCGCGGAGCGAGTGTGACGGAATCCTTGTCCGAACCGCTCGGGCGCACGCCGATCTCCAGGAACCGCGCCTCGCCGTCCGCGGTGTTCACGCCGAAATCCAGGTCCACGGAGAACCAGCCCTCGTTCAACGCGACATTCTCCCGAGCCAACGCCCCGATCGGTTTCCCGCCTTCGGGTTGCGCAAACAAACGAAACTCCAGATCCACCGTTTCTGTTGCGGCGACGCCGGCATTGGTCAGCCGCCCGCGATACGTAAACGCCGTGTCCGACGATTGCTCGCGCTGTGTGGCGGCAATCCCCCAGGCTGCCAGCCCCAACAGCCCCACAAGGCAGACCGCCCCCGCCGCCGTCCGACGCTGAACGCCGTTCATCTTCCTACCTCCTCGGTTGAGATGCGCGAAACAGAAACACTGCGCCAAACGTGTACAGCTGGATCAGCCCAGGAAGACTGCGGACTTACTGACAGTATATAGCGGAATAGTCCGATTTTCGGAAGTGTTTTCCGCGGAAACGCTGGCGGCTTCCGTCGCTGATCTTCGCGTAGACATAGAAATACCCGGTGTGCGGCAGGCCCGTCGTATCCCACGACGCGGTGGATTGGGCGAGGGCGGAACCCGTGGCCGCATGATGATTCGTCGCGATGGTCGCCAGGGCATTGCCGTTGTACGGATTCCGGTCCTGATCCACGTACAACGTCACGTCGCTCGCGCTGTCGTGGTCCAGGCATCTATAGCGCAGGCCGAGAGTTTCGCCTAATGGACACTCTCCCGAAACTGCCTTTGTGCGGACGCCTATGGCTGGCGCAGGCTTTCCAGACTTTGAACGGCGTCCACTCCCGATTCGCCACATCACAGGCTGGAAAGCCTGCGCCACTCAAGGCGTCCCCATTTTTCCAAGAGATTTGGCGCCGCCGACTCTGACGCCCATCGGCGGAGTTCAGCGCGCGCCGGGCCGCTCTCCCGCGAAGGTCCATTCCTCCCACTGGTTGTTGGCTTTCTCGCGGATCAGCCACCAGCCCGCGGGATCGTGATCCTGGTTCGCGTAGCGAGCGAGAATGCCGGCTTCGACTTCAGGCCCTTTCGCGTAAAACCCCTCCGGCGCCACAGCGGTCGCGTCGTCGATGGCGTACGGAGTCGAACCGAGGTTGACGACCATCTCCAGATCGCCCCAGCGGCTCTTGATGACGCGGCGATTCACATACTCGAACTCATCCAGCGGCTGCCCGGCGTAACGCGCGGCCACCGCCCGCTGCACGCGGCTCAGGCAATCGATCCACTGCATCACGTCGGGGACTTGGTCGGGCGGACGGTTCAGCCAGAAACTCAACCCGAAGCCGTAAGCCAGCGTCCACACTAGGTCCGCCCGGTCGCGCACGAACATGCCGAGATCGTGATGATTGAACAAGACCTTGTCGTGCGCGAGATAGGCGGCCATCGGCTCGACCCGGAACGCCTCCGCGGGCCACAGGTCGCTATATAACACATGCGATCCGACCGTGCGATTGGGCAGCCACGGCTCGCTCAGGCCGCAGAACATCGTCTCGAAGTTGATCAGCCGGTCGTGCCCTTGCTCCGTCCCCAGCGGGATGCGGCGGCAGTCCGCGCGCGCGATTTCATGGATGCCCTGCAGGTAAGCATACGGCGTCGGCGCGGCGGGATTCATATCATAAACAAATCGCCGCGCGCCGATCTGGTCTTCGAAGAGAACGTCGGACGGGTATTCCTGGGTGAACTGCTCCAGCGTCTTGTCGTTCGCCGCGCGCACGGCGGGATGATAGGCGCAGATCTTGTAGCCGCTGTTGCGCGCGCCGCCGTAGGCCTCGAACAGCAGTTCGCCTTTCAAGTCGCGGCTGAGCGGCGCTTCGCCCTCGCGCTCGAACGTCGGCCCCTTGGGATCGATGCACCACCAGGTGGGGTTCGGTTCCCATTTCGGGGTTCGGCGGCAGGTGGTCGGGGTATTGCTTGTCAAACCCGCCGTGCAAGTGACCCGTGATGTGAACCAGCATCGGTTTCGGCAGCGCGTCGAGCGCCCGGGTTTCTTCCGCCAGCGATGTTTCGTTGAGTTTCAACAACATCGAGCGCTTGAGCGTCTCCAGCGTCGCCGGCTTGACCTTTTCCTCCAAGCGGCGCGTGTAGCCGTTCTCGCGGCCATATTCGCCGAGGTCCTGGCGCATGGACCGTCCGAAACGCATCCGAAGGAGCGGGGCGGACCAGGTCGTTCCTTCCGGCGCGTAGGTTCGGAACCCATGCGTCAGCAATCCCACTCGGCGTTCATCGCGATCCGCGGTCTGCAATTCCACAACCGGCGGAATGAAGATCGAGTCCTCGGGCTGCACGCCATACAACGAGAACGCGCCGGCTTGGCTGTCCAGGTGGAGGAAATCGCAGAACAGCGCGGGCGCCTCCAACTCCAGGCGCTGGTCGCGGCTGGGAACCAGCGCGGAATGGAACGAATAGCCGCCGCCGGCC
>JAPLSS010000040.1 GCA_026398515.1 Candidatus Sumerlaeota bacterium
AGCGACTGAAGCGGCCCGGCGGGGATGGCGCGCGCGGCCGCCGACCCCAGCGCGGCGAACAACGCCTCCATCCAGTCGATGGGCGACCCCGGAATCCCGATCCAACGCAGGAGTTCGGATTTCGAGAGGCGAAAGGTGAACCAGTAGGCGGCATAGAGGACCGCCATCATCATCAGCGGCCCGGCCAGCGGATGGACGGCCACGCGGTCGATGGCGTCGCTCCAGGTCGGGCGCTCTTCGTCGTCGCGCCGCACGGCCTCGCCGCAGATCCGGTGAATGCGCTCGTAGCGCGCTTCGGCGATCTGCTCCGCCGGAGCGGCGAACCGCCCTTCGCGCCGCACGCGGGCCACGCTTTCAGAGATGATTCGCAACGCGTCGTGCCCCGCCCGTCCATCGCGCCGCGCCAATTCGAGAAAGGACGGGTCCTGCTCCAGGCATTTCAACGCCACCCACCGCGCCGGGGCCGAGGCCCCGCTCAGCGGGCGGCTCTCGAACAGGCCGGCCAAGCGCGCCAATTGCGCGTCGACCGGCTCGCCATAGGAAAGGTCGGGCGGCGTCCACTCGCGCCGTTCGTCGGCGACCTCCACGGCGGCGCGCAGCAGTTCCTCGACGCCCCGGCCGCGACTGGCCACCGTCGGGATCGCCGGGCAGTCGAGCGCCTCGCCCAGCCGTCCCGCGTCGATATGAATGCCGCGGCGCTCGGCCACGTCGCTCATGTTCAGGGCCGCGACGAGCGGCGCGCCGAGCTCCAGCAATTGCACCGCGAGATAAAGATTACGCTCAAGGTTGGAGGCGTCGAGGACGGCGACCACGGCGGCGGGGCGCGATTGAAGGATGAAGTCGCGCGCCACCTGTTCGTCCAACGAATCGGCGGAAAGGCTGTACGTGCCGGGCAGATCGACCAACTCCAGGGTCCGGCCTTCAAACGAGGCGGCCCCGGCGCGCTTCTCCACGGTGACGCCGGGGTAATTGGCCACCGTCTGGCGCGCGCCGGTGAGGCGAGTGAACAGGGTGGATTTCCCGCTGTTGGGGTTGCCGGCCAAGGCGACGAGGAGGGGGCTTGCGCTCCGGGGCAAGGAGGCGGACGGGGTGTGCGGGATGGACAAAGCGGACGGGGTGGACGTGGGGCGCGGGCGCCGAAGCAAGGAGTTTTTCACGGAGGGACCCCTATCTCTTGCCTTTCTCACCCGTCTCGCCCTCCCCGCCCTTCACGCCCTTCACACCTTTCCCACCCGTCACACCCTTCTCACGATTCTCACGGTTCAGCGACCCAGATCTCTTCCGCGAGCGAACGGTCCAGGGCCAGGCGCATGTCGCGCGTGGCGATGATCATCGGCCCGCGCCCGAACGCCTGGAAGACGCAGGCGAGCAGCCCCGGCCGCAGCCCGATGGCCTCCAGCCGGCGGTCCACCTCCGCGCGCCCCGCCAGCCGCACGACGCGGAATCGTCGTCCCGCGCTCGAATCGGATAGGCGGCTTTCCGCGCGCGCCCGGCGGGGTGGGCTCTCCGCCGGCGTATCGGCGCGATCAACGACGGGGCGGGAGCATATAAGGCAGGCGTTCATGCGGCTAGGCCCTCCATCCTCTTGTCGACGCGGTTTTCCGCGCCGCAAATCGAGACATTCCGAACTTCTGCTTGGAGTATAGAACATCTGTTAGGCCAGCCAATCTTTATTTTGGGCTGTCGAACATACCGTGACGTAGATCAGCCTCGGCGAGTAGGCCAGCCTTGCCGAGGCTGGCTTTGGTCCGTTCGCGCGGAATGCGGCCCGCTCAAAGATGGCGCCCCCTCGTGGCGTGGGCGGTCTTGTCCGCGCATCGGTCCGGCCTCGCCCGCCTTGCGCGGACAAGACTGTCCATGCCACAAACAGAGGCATTGGTTATGCTTCGGCCCGCAAGAGCGGTTTACTGGTACTGGCGCCAAATGGGATTCGCCCGCGACAGCGTGATGGCAAGCGCCAGCGGCGGCTGGCTGGGGACGCCGCCGACTTCGACTTGCACGCCGCCGCTCGTGGCCCAGGCGGGGATGTGGAAGACGATCTCGTGGTCGGCCCACGAGTCCGCCGCGCCGATCTCGCGCCCGTCGAGAAGGATGCGGCTCGCGCCCTGAGACGCGCCGAAATGGTAGCCGCGAATCGTCGCCGGCTGGCCAACGGGCGATGAGGAAGGCGTAAGGGAAGAAACCGCCAGGCGCGTCGGCGCGCTGCCGAAAAAGCGGAAGAGATCGTCGCCGCTCATCACGCCGTCGGGGCCGAGGCTGACGACGGCGTAGCGGTCGAACCGGTCGCCGTAGAGTTCCAGCGTGATCGTGCCCTCGACGGGCCGCGCCAGCCCCAGCGGCGTGAAAAGGTAATACGGGCGGCCCCACGGGTCGAGGAGCGTGCCCGGGTCGTAGCCGGCGCCGTCGAGGGTGATGCGCGAGGGCTGAAACACGACGTACGGCCCCATCCACTGCATCGGCGGATTGCGCAGGTCCTTGCGGTCGGGCGTCCAGCGGCCCGTGTCCGGATCGAGCACGCGCGTTCCGCCCTGGTCGTTGATGTCGTCGAATGGGTTGTTCAGCGGATAGTAGGCGATTAGATCGTCGAGGTTCTCGATGGTCGTGTAGAATCCCGTATCGAGCAGGACGGTTTCCTCGGCGTCGGTCAGGACGGCCATTTCCTGCTCGGCGACGGCCTCGGCGGCGCCCTGCGCCCGCGCGCGTTCCTCCGTCGCGCAGGCCAGCAGAAATCCAAGCAGCAGTCCAAGCGTCAGTGGCCAATTCTTCATCCGCGCCCCTCACCACCATTGTATGGCGCAAGACCGACAGAGCGCCAAAGGAAAGTGGCGCGGGCCCTTGTAACGCAGGCGTCTCGCCTGCAACGCCTGGGTCCAAGCACAACGATGCAGGCGAGACGCCTGCGCTCCCAGGAACCGCGCATGGTGAGAAATGCGGGCTTTGGGCCGTCCTTTATGGCCTATGGATTCTTTTGGCGATGTTGCAATGGCGATGTTGCAGCAGCGTTCGCTGGATGCAGCAACGTCTCCCTTCGGGCGCCAATCATCCGCAACCCATTCACAACCAATAGTCTGGCGGCATGTTTGCAGGTGGCATAAACATTGCGCGGCATATATGAGTCGAGGGCAGTTGATATTCATGCCCGTCCCCATTCTACACGGAATGGCTCGGGCGGGATTTCCGGTACAATCGAGTAGGCCGGCGCCTGAATGTGCTGCTCCAACTCTTACCACGGAAGGCGGATCGGATGGACAATCTCATGAGTCAGAATATGGCTACGGAAGAATCTGCGCGCGCGAACAAGACGACGCAGTCCCCGCGATTAGCGGGCAACGGGCGGCGCTCACCACGAAATCTGACGGGTCTGATCAAGCAGGGGCTTTGGCTTGTGGGATGTGCCGGGGTGGCGGCGGCTATGGCGG
>JAPLSS010000669.1 GCA_026398515.1 Candidatus Sumerlaeota bacterium
CGGCCGACAAGGTCAAGATCAAAGACAAGGTCAGCGGAACCCTGAAAAACATGCTCGACGGAGGAAATCCCATCGACTACGCGCAACTGGGCGACCAATGGGTCGCCAAGGCCTTGGCGCGCTGGAACCGCAACGCCCGCGACAAGCATTTCGGCGTCAAACCGATGCAGGTGGCCATCCCGGAAACCAGCGACCCGCACGTATTGATTGAACGCGCCAGTTCGTCGGACCAGCCGGGCGTGGCGGACATGAAATTCGAAAACAAGGCCGACCTGCGGATCGTGCGGCAGAGTAGCGGGACGGTCGCCGGCTTTGACAAGAACGGCAATTCCGTGAGCCTGACTTACGTGGATTCCAACCACGTGACTCAAAGCGTCTACAAGGAGACCACCTTCTACAATGAACGCGAAGGAAAGACCGTCCGCTGCCTGGAACTGGACATCGGGAAACTGATCGCCAGCGGCATCAACCTCGGCCAGGGTTTAATCTACATGTCCGAAAGCCCGTCGGGAAGCCAGCAGCCGGGCGTGCGCATCACCAACGGGGCGACGCTGCCCACGACCCTCAGCGGCGGCTTCACCCTGGCCACCGACGACCCGCTATACATCAAGGGCAACTTCAACACCGGGTCCAACCATATCAACGCCCTGCTGTCCGGCGACGCCATCAACATCTTGTCCAACGCCTGGCAGGATTCGCAGAACGCTTCGCACGACACCACCGTGCGAAGCGCCTCCGCCACCGAGACCAACGCCCTTTTCCTCAGCGGCAATGTGCCCAGCGGCGGCAACAAGTACAGCGGCGGCGCCGAGAATTTCTTCCGCTACAGCGAGGATTGGTCGGGCGTGACTCACAAGTTCCGCGGATCGTTGCTCAACCTCTTTCAGAGCACGGTGGCCACCGGGACCTGGACCTACGGCAGCCCCGTGTACAACGCGCCCAACCGTGACTGGGGGTGGGACACCGTGTATTCGGGCATCAACCCGCCGCCCGGCATGGTCGACGTCTTCGTGCTGAAAACCACCCGGTGGGAAGTGGTGGGCAGCAGTTCCTGAGTGACACAGACAGTTTGAGCGGCGCAGACAGTCTTGTCCGTGCATTTGCCCGCCGTCGGGCTCGTGCACGGGCACGATTGCCCGTCTCATGAACGCCCCGCCTTCAGAAAACGTTGGCCTCTTCAACACCGTTTGGGAACAATGACTGTTCGCAGTGACGGCTTCAACGGTTACGCCTGAAGGCGTCGCTCCGAACCAGTTCCCGAAACATCAGTCGTGAATCTCTCAGGAGGCCAGACAGTGGACAAACGCGAGGTGGTTCGATTGGCGCTGGAGCACAAGCGCCCGCCGTACGTTCCCTGGCAGTTCGGGTTCACCCAGGAGGCCCGCGCGAAGTTGGCGGAGCATTTCGGGCGGGTCGATTGGGACGTCTTGCTGCAGAATCATTTCCTCGCCCTGGGCGCCGACATCCGCCAGAAACGCGACCTGGGCGCCGATTGCTGCGAAGACATCTTTGGGGTCGTCTGGAACCGCAGCGTCGACAAGGACATCGGCGTGGTGGCGAATTGCGCGCTGCCGGAGCCGACGCTGAAGAACTACACGTTCCCCGATCCGTTGAACCCGATGAACTTCGCCTCCATTCCCGAGACGATCGCGCGGCACGAGGACCGGTGGCGCGTGTTCAACATCGGGTTCTCCCTGTACGAGCGCGCCTGGACCCTGCGCGGCATGGAAACCCTGATGATCGACTTCCACGAGAATCCGCGGTTCGCCCATGAACTCCTCGGCGCCATCGCCGACTACGACATCGCCCTGGTCCGCGAGTCGCTTAAGTTCGACATCGACGCCGTCTACTTCGGCGACGACTGGGGCTCGCAGCGCGGCCTGCAAATGGGGCCGAAACTCTGGCGCGAGTTCATCCAGCCCGAGCTGAAGCGCATGTACGGCGTCGCGCGCCAGGGGGGCAAAATGGTCATGATCCACTCCTGCGGCGACGTCGATGAGCTGTTCGACGAACTGATCGAAATCGGCCTCAACTGCTTCAATCCGTTCCAGCCGGAAGTGATGGACGTCGAGGCGCTGATGCGGCGCTATCGCGGGCGGCTGGCGTTCCACGGCGGGCTGTCCACGCAGAAGACCCTCCCCTACGGAACGCCCGACGACGTGCGGGCCGAGACGCGGCGCCTGCTGGCGATGGGCGCGGAAGGCGGCTACATCTTCGCCCCGGCGCACGCGGTCGAAGGCGACGTGCCGCTGGAGAACATGCTGGCGTTCATCGAGACGGTGATGGCGCAGCCGGGGTTTCAGAAGTCGTAAGGACGAAGGACAAAGGGCGAGAAGGACCACAACGACCACAGGGACCGAAAGGACGAAAGGGACGAGCATGGCAGCGGAAGGCGGGATGCCTCGGCGTTGGCCTTTCGTCCTTTGAGTCCTTGTCGTCCCTTTCGTCCTTAGCACTCGTGGCAGTGGGTGCATTTAGAGCTTATCTATAAATAAATGGCTTGAAAATTCGGGCCTCCTCTTGGATGATCCATCTGCTGTCAATCCTGCAGACGGAGGCCAGCCATGGCGCGCACACACCCGTGGGAGATTTCGGATGAGTTTTGGAATCTGGTGGA
>JAPLSS010000478.1 GCA_026398515.1 Candidatus Sumerlaeota bacterium
CGCGTATCTCTCGAACCGTATTTACGGGGGCTATGCCTCGACGGATCTCAACCCCGAGCCGTATGCCTACGAAACCGGATTCGGGGATCGCTGGGTGATCCAGGACCAGATCAAGGGCGTTCCCGGGCTGAACTTCGATCCGGCGAAGGGCGAGGTCAAGGCGCCGGTCTTGTTGTGGGGGCCGGACCTGTGGGCCGACGGGTTGACGCCGCGCAAGAGCGACGGGCTGATCTGGAAAGTGGACGAGTACCGGTCCGACGGCACTCACCCGAACGACCTGGCCCGGAAGAAGGTCGCGGATATGCTGTTGAAATTCTTCAAGACCGATCCAACCGCGAAGATCTGGTTCGTGAAGGCGGGCGGCAAGTAAGCCCACTCAGTCCGCGGCTAATAGAGGCGCGCCGCCGACCTTTCAACCGTGAAACGGGCGCCGATGGTTTTCGCATTTCGTTATTGAATGCCAATTCCGAACCGTCGCAGGATTTCTGTATCTCACACCTTAAGGAGGTGGCAAATCGTATGAAAATCAAGTCGTGGGGAATATGCCTGGCGCTTGTTCTGGCGTTTTCGGTGGTTGGCGGCGTGGGGTTTGCTGAGGAGTCGAAGGCGCCAATCGACGTGCAGCGGGCACGACAACTGATGGACAAAGAGGGGGCCGGGGAGAAACTCTCTTCAGAGGATCAAGTATATTTGGACCGGGCCAAGAGATCGCACCTGCAACTACAGGTCGCCGCAAAGGCCGGCGCCGCCAGCAGAGCGAACCTGAAACCGAACGCCGCGGGAACCAGCGTGGGCTTCATTCCCCTGTCGGACATGACGACCGAGACCTACAAGGGCGAAGATGGCGGCCTCTATGGGAAGGGCAAGAACGAGCCGCCCAAGGAGCAGATGGACGCGGCCATGAAAGCGGCGAAGGAAATCCAGCCGCTCGACGCCGACGGCAAGCCGTCGCCTGACGGCAAGATCGTGCTGCTCGGTCTCGGCATGTCGAACACGACGATGGAGTTCAGTGTCTTCAAGGAGGTCGCCGACGCCGATCCGGACAAAGCGCCGGCGGTGGTTCTTGTCGATGTCGCGCAGTTCGCTCAGGATTCCGAAGTCTGGGCCAAGGGAACCGTGCACGGAGGTCAGCCGCACAACAGGAAGGTCTGGGACATCGCCGAGGGCCGCATAGAAGAGGCGGGGGTGACAACGAAGCAGATCCAGGCCATGTGGCTGAAGCAGGCGCGGATGCAGCCGGCCCGGATCGGCGTGTTTCCCAAGCATGCGCAGGAACTCCAGAAGGACATCGAAACCATAATTCAGTTGACGAAGCAGCGCTATCCGAACCTGCGCATCGCGTATCTCTCGAACCGTATTTACGGGGGCTATGCCTCGACGGATCTCAACCCCGAGCCGTATGCCTACGAAACCGGATTCGGGGATCGCTGGGTGATCCAGGACCAGATCAAGGGCGATCCCGGGCTGAACTTCGATCCGGCGAAGGGCGAGGTCAAGGCGCCGGTCTTGTTGTGGGGGCCGGACTTGTGGGCCGACGGGTTGACGCCGCGCAAGAGCGACGGGCTGATCTGGAAGGCGGACGAGTACCAGCCCGACGGCACCCACCCGAAGGACGTGGCTCGAAAGAAAGTCGCGGATATGCTGTTGAAGTTCTTCAAAACCGATCCCACGGCGAAGGCGTGGTTCGTGAGAGCGAAATAATGGCCCTGAATCTACGGGGCATCCGGAACGAATAGGCAATAAGGCGACACGCAGCATTATATCTTATTGTTGCGCAATCTCTTCTATACGGCGGTGACGCGGGGGAAGAAACTGGTCTGCGTGATCGGCCGCCACCGCGCGCTGGGCATCGCCATCAAAGATGACCGTATCCAGCGCCGATTTTCCGGATTGCGAAAGAGGCTGAACGCCCAAACATCCAAATAGAAGGGAAACTCTCATGTTTCAATGCATCGCGCTTGTCGCTGTATTTCTGGGCCTGTGTTCATTCTTCGTTTTTCCGACAGCGGCTCCGGCTGAAACCACCTCCCCCATGACCGGCTTTTACACCGACTTCAAGATTCCGGAGAATGACGAACAGGCCGAAAAGACTCTGGCCGATCTCCAGAACAGTCCTTACATTAACGGCGTGTTGATGGCCATTCCCTGGAACGAGGTTGAACCCGCCGAAGGACAATACGACTTCTCTCGCGTGGACCAGGCGATAGACGTCGTTCACAAAGCCGGCAAAAAATACAAGTTGATGCTTATGCCCGGATGGAAGTCGCCGGCGTGGATTTACGACGCTGGCGCCGAGCGCTTTGAAACCGTGGTTCCTAATCCAAATCGCTCTACCTTCGGCAGCCGGCCTGACGACCGACAAACTCCTTGGCGTGTATAAGAAATGCCTGGACGAATGGGCCGCCGCGTTTCCGCGACAATTGGTCTGCCTGCACATGTCGAAGACGGCAAATCAGGACGAAGATCCAAACCCCTTTGTCGAGAAGATCGTCGCATACGCGATGGAGCATTATCCAACGCAGTTCGCATTGCAGAACAATGGCTTGAACGGACGCAAGGAGGAATATCAAGATGAAAATCACCCATTGGTGAAACACCGCAGCCAGCTGATCAACGGCATGCAGAGTCTGGATAGTTTCCTGGGCAAACCCGAACGCCAGGGCAGCGTCGAAATGTCGGTGTTGAACTTCATCCACATGGACGCGGAGTACTGGGAGTTGTGGACCAGGGACGGCAATAATCTGGATTTCTGCAAACAACTGACCGACACGCTGGCCGAGGCGCGCGCCATGGGATACGAGGCCTACAAGCAGAAACTGATCGATGCGGGCCAATATCGCAAAGCGGAAGACGACACGTGGCCTCAGCAGGAAAACCTGCTTCGCCAACAACTCGCGGCGAAACAGAAAAATGCCAAGAAAGAGTAAAAAACCACAATCGGAACAGCTGGAGAACCGGAGGCTGTCGTTCGCAGGAACGCCGCCCCCACACCCGGCTGACGCCGGGTGAATATCGAGCATTTGTGGGATTTCGCGAAATCCGCGGGCGCGGATAGTTGGTTTTAACCTTCCAACAGCGCTTGCGGCTCGCCGTTGCGCGTAAACAGATCGCGAGAACAGGAATGTCGGCGTCCGCTTTGAAGAGCAGCGGACCGTGCGCGATGGATTCGACTATTTGGACGAACTGACCGCCGGCCTGCGCGATCCCCGTCCACAAGGCTCAAGGCAGGGAATATCCGATAGCTGTTGCGCCGATGCACACGAGTTCGTAGTGCGACCTTCAGGGCGCACTACGAACTTACTTTCATGCTCTTTGCCTCCTTCGCGTCATACGCGCCGGATCATCGATGCCGCCAGCCCATCATCCCGCTGAATCTACGCCCCTCTTGATTCGATTACTTGCGCGGCGCCGGTAGTCAATTCCATGGCCGGAGCACGACTCCTGAAAAGCAACTTACGGAATAGTCATGCGCCTTGAACAGCGCTGCGGCGTCGTCCGCGATCCCATCTTCCTTGGCGTCGAGGATCGACTTGGTGGCATCGATCACCCGTTTGCCTTTGCCAGCATGCATGAGTGCTTCGGCGGGCAGGACGCAATCCGGGGCGGGATGGCGGTCTCCCTGGGCGGCCGCCAAGACTATCGTTCCTGTGATAAGTGTGAATTGTCTTCGGCGCGCAAAGTCCCTTATTAGCTATGGCTTCGATACATCTCGCGTTGTTGATGAGCAGCCCGCGGACGAAATCCGTCAAACCATTGCTTCCGCCCGTTGGATGATCTCCTCCTGCACGACGGGCGACAAGTCGACGAAACGGGCGCTCATGCCGGCGAGGCGCACAACTAGGTCGCCGTGTTTTTCCGGCTCGCGCTGGGCCGAGCGCAACGTCTCCGCGTTGAGGCAGTTGATCTGCAGTTCCTGCCCGCCCCGGCTGAAGAACGTTTCAACCAAGGCGCGCAGAGCGGCAAGCGTCGTGCTCGCTTTCGGGAGCGTCAGGTTCAGATTGTATCCACCCCGATACTGGCTGGCCGCGTCGAGTTTGAGCACGCTGTTCAGGAGAGCGGTGACGCCCTTGCGCGCCGTGCCCGTCTGCGCGCCGATGCTCTCGCAAGTCGGCGTTCCGGCGAGCCGGCCATCGGGCGACGCGGCGAGCCGGAAACTGTCAATATGGTGCATGCTGCGCACAACGTGACACACGAAATGCGGCCGATGGCCGAACTGGCGGTCGATGTCGTCCAGGACGCGTTCACGCATCCGGACCAGCGCCACGGCCCACCGATCCGCGCGTTCATCGTCGTTGCCCCACTTTGGCGCCGCCAATAGTCGCTTTCGCGTTGCGCCATCGACGAAGTTGCCGCGCATTGCGTCGAGCAGCTGCGACATCCGAATGGAACGCTCCTGAAAGACAAGGCGCTCGATGGCTGCCAGAGCGTTTGTGGCATTGGTCAATCCGCGCTCATAGAGGGCCGGGACCTGGTGGTCCATGCCGACATGCAGATCCTGTCCGCGCCCGATGCAGCCCGTCATGAGGGAGGAGGTGAATGGCGTTGGCACGGCCTCGGCGTCGCGTTGCTTGTGTTTCTCGCCCCCAGCGCGCGATTCGCCGAGACGCTTGCGCATCGTCTGCTCCATAAGCCCCATCAGAGCCGGCATGTCGGAAATGGCGTCGGGATCGGGATGATTCAGCAGCGCGTTGTTGAGAATCGCCAGATACTGAATCGACCCGTGCCGTGCGGTGGCGGATTCCGCCGACCGGCCGGGGATGCCCAATTCGTTGCAGCCGATGACACAGTATTCCCACGCCTCCTCGGCCGCGAATCCCGCGCCCATGAACCCGTTTACGGTCGGCGTATCATTGATGAGCAACGGCATGCTCAGTCCCGAAGCGAGCAGCTCGATTGCGCGGTCCTTCACCGCCGGGTCAATGTTGTCATGCCATCGCAGGAAGAGGTGGGGATCGCCGACGCGAGCGATTTCGGCCGCGTCGAGGAAACACCGCGTCACGGCATTGCACTGGTCCTCGCCCCTATGGTTGACTCCGCCAACCGTAATGGCCTGAGTCTTCGTCGAGCGCCCCAGAGCTGAATTGGCGGTCAGTTTCAGCATGAACGCCGCGATCAGATTCGTAGCGAACTCCGAGTCGAAGCCATCGCCGACGAATGGCGCAAGAACGCGGTCGGGCAGGCCGACCGACACGGATACGCCATGCCCTTCGATGTAGATCGCCAGGTGAGTCAGGACGATGGCCTGCAATCCCTCGAAGAGATTCCGCGCCGGCAGGGCGGGAACGCGCCGGCAAGCCTCGGCGACGCGCTGGTGCGCCTCGCGCAGGACGAGGTCCGCCTCGGCGCGCGATGCTTCTTCGGCGGCGCGCGCATAGCGGCCGGCCCAATCGATCACGCCCTGGAGCGCGATGCCCATCGCTTCGCGATAGGTTCGGGCCGCGGGATCGGCGTCGGCGCCATAACGCGTCGTCTCTTCGGACGCCGCCGTGGCCGCCGACGCTGCGTCCTTCCCAGAACCGCAACAAATCGTCGGGGATCTTCCCGTCGAGGAAGTTCTCCAGGGAGGGGTTTTCGATGACGGCCTGCCAGTGTTTCCAATGCTCGTCGTCGAATTGCAGGCCGTGCTCCGGAACCAGCATCCACGCCCGGGGCTTCGACGAGGTGTTCCCTGCGAAGAATGGGTTCGACGTCACGTCCAGGTCCATGTTGCGCAGGACGTGGGCAAAGGCCTTGGCGCGCTTCAGGGGCGTCGGGTCTCCCTCGTGCCGGGCGTACGCCTCGGTCACCAGACGCGCACGCTGCAGGCACACGGTGTCTTCCGTGGCCAACAACCGTTCGCGAATGTGGCGGATGTGTTCTCTCATGGGATTGTCTGACGCCTCTCCGATCGAGTGGGCATGGCTCCCGTCCACCGCCCTGTGAATCCCCGCCGGTCCGGTCGGCCCGAGCGGACTCCAAACACTTCGGGCCAAGCCGGCCTGCGCGCGGGAGGACCCAATCTCCCCCGCGCAGCCCGCTAACATGAAGGACTATAGCAATGATCGGCGATCTAGGTCTATTCCTTTCCTTGATGATGCTGAAGGACCCTGATCCTTCACGTCCTTCTGCCGCGCATGTCCGTTCGACACTGGCGCGGCCTCTTTTCGCCGGTCCATGACCTTGCGGATGCGCATTTTGGCCTGGAGATGGCTGTCTACTCTGCCTTACGAGCGTTGTATGGCGTGCTTCTCCCTTTTCGTTCCTGGCGTGGAGCGATTTCGGGCGCGGCGCGCGAAGGGGGTTTCGCCCAGGGGCGGGCCGTCTTTCAGCAACGGCAGACGTTGAGCCAATAGAGGGAGAACTCCTGGCGCAGCGGCGCAGACAGGCCCAGCAGTTTCACCGTGGCCGTCCGGGCGTGCGTGGTCACGACCGCCGGCAGCGTCAGCAAGCGCCGGCACAGGCGCCACAGGCGCATGCGCCGCGGGGTGGGCCGCTGGCGCAGGGCGCCATCCTGCCGCCGCGTGCGCCCCCGCTGGGGCGAGCGCCCGCCCAAAGCGTCCACCGCCCGCGCCAGCGTGTGCGCCAACACGGCCAACGCATAGAATCCCCGGTTGCGCCGCAACTCGCGGCAGGGCGGATGGTGCAGGTCCAAGTCCACCAGCAAATCCTTATACAGGTCCTCGCGCCCAGCCTTGTGGTCGTACAGGCGCCAGATGGCTTGCGCATAGCCGCCCACGCGTCGGCTCAGCGACTCCACGCGCTCTTCCGGCACGTTCGTCAACACCCCGGCGTGGTTCCACACGAACTCCCCGTCCTTCTTCCACCGACGCCCCACCAGCAGACGTTTCCCGCACCAGCCCGCGCATTCCAGCCAGCACGTGCAGACCCCCGACTCCGACCACCCCAACTCCGGTCGCGCGCCGCTGTCCGCCCACACCGCCTCCGGTTGCGCCACCAGCGTCGCTTCCGTCTGCTGCAACTTGTTCGCCCCCGCCACATACAACAAGCCTTCACCTTCCACCTCATCCAGCGTCGGCCCATTCCCATGCAGCGAGTCCACCAGCACAAGCGCCCGCTCCACCAGGCGCAACGGCTTCAGCACCTCGCGAACCACCCCCGGCAGCAAACGGCGCAAACTGGCATGCTCGCCCTCGCGCGGACCGGCCAGCCGATGCCCCGCCACAAACGGCCCCACGAACACCGTCGTCCACCGCAGCCCCCAGCCCTTCGACTTCACATACGTCGTCCCTTCCCGCTTCTCGCTCCCCTCCAGCAGCGACCCGTCCCCAAACACCGGAACGAACCCCTCATACTCCAACTCCGAACGCCGAAGCCGACTCAGCGCCCCCCGAACCCAGCCCCGCCGCCCGGCCTCCAGCGCCGCGCCCACCTCCATGCCGCCCAGCCCCGCCAGCGAACGCCAGAACGTCGCTTCCTCCGGCGCCACGTCCAGACCCAACAGACGCTGCGCCCCGTCGTCCTGCCGAATCTCTTCCGTCGCATATGTCCCCCGCGAGCCGCTCAAAAGCCCCGCCACCCCGGACTTGACAACGGACAACCAGGAATACCCCCGCCGCGCCGGAAGCAACTGCTCCAGGCGGCCCCACCAGCCCAGCCGCTGCGCCAGGCGCTCCGTCAGCGCCAGCCCCCCAAACGACGTCGCCGCCTGGCCCTCCTCATAATCCCAGGACTTTCCTCAGTTCTCTAAGTTGCCGGGAGGCCCAGGCGGTCGAGCATATCGAGTTGCGCGTCGTCCTGGGGCTCGTGGCGGCGGAAGTCGAAGGGCGGTGCGGTGAGGCGGCCGACGAGGAGGGCGCGGATGCCGTCGGCGATGGCGTAATAGCGGAAGTCCGGAATGCCGAACAGACGCCGGGCGGCGGTCAGGGCGTGATGGCATAGCACCGCCAGTTTGGTTTGTTGGCCCAGGTAGACCATCGAGAAGAACATCGCCAGCAGCGCCATGGCCATCATGTTCTTCAGGCTCTGATAGCCCAGA
>JAPLSS010000170.1 GCA_026398515.1 Candidatus Sumerlaeota bacterium
TTGGGGCAGCCGCTGGAGAAGGCGTTCGTGGCGCCGTTCGACCTGACGACCGTCGACCAGCGCGCGCGCCAGGAAGCGCTGGACCGCGTCGAGAAACTGGTCTTCTTCCGCCTCGACACCGAGGCGGGCAAGCGCAGCCGGGAGGCGCTCGATCGCGTTCTGAGGCTGGCGCAAAACGCTGCGGAAGAGGCGAGCGCCGAAAAGCCGCCCCCGGAGCAGCCGGCGCTGAAGAAACTGACCGCCGAATTGCAGAAGGCGGGGCTCAAGGACCCGGAGGGCGCCGCCAAGGCGCTGGCGCGCCGGGCCGCGTACGAGAAATTCGTCGTCGATGTCCAGGGCCTTCTGCGCCATCTCTACGACGAGCGTGGAGTCGTCTCCGCGGAGGACAAGATGCGCTTCCGCGCGGCGTCCGCCTCGGGCAATCTGCGCTGGGCGTCGACGGTCGAGAGCGAGCGTCCCGAGTTTCACCATGAGTCGCTCCTGGCGTATCCCGGCGAGGTGGACAACTACCTGAATCGCACTCTTCTGCCGTCGTACTTCGCGACGGACCGCGCCACGCGCGATGCGGTGGAGAGCCTTCTGAAGGCGGTGGTCGAGCCGACCGTGGTTCTCGACCCGGAGGCGAAGGCGGCCGCGCTGGCGGCCCTCCTGGAGACTGCGGGGCGCCACTATACTCGGCTCTATCACAAGGGCGACGTGGTCTTTGCCGCCGGGCGCCCCGTCGGCGAGGAGGAAGAGGAGATCCTCAACGCGTTCCGCGCGCAGAGCCGGCGCTACCAGGCGTATGGCGCGCTGGGCATCGGGACGTTGGTGGGCCTCCTGTTCGCGCTGGTCATCTTCTACGCGCGCAAGTTCCCCGGCGAGATCCCATTCACCTCGGCCAATGTCGCGCTGCTCTGCCTGCCGACCATCATCGCCTTCGCCCTGTGGCGTCTGCTGGAACAGACTTTGGCCAACCCGCAACTGTCGAACTATGGGTTCCCCGCCGCGCTGATCGGCATCCTCAGCGTCACGTTGCTGGGGCCGCGCCTGGCGTGGCTGCTGGTGACATGCGCGGGGATGCTGTGCGCGGCGGCCAGCCACGTCTCGTTTGAGGTCCCCGCGGTGGCGCTGTTCGGGGGCTATGCCTCGATCACCACCCTGTACTCGCTGCAGACGCGCCGCGACGTGCTGCGCGCCGGGGCGATCGTCGCGGGGGTCAACGCCATCGTCATCGCCGCCATCAGCCTGATCAGCGACCCGACGTCCGTCGGCGCGCCGACGCTGACCGCCGTGGCCGCCGGCGTGGCCAACGGCCTTCTGTGCGCGACGGTGGCCCTGCCGCTCCTGTGGATCTTCGAGGAGAGTTTCGGCGTGGTGACGAATTTCACCCTGCTGGAGCTGACCGGGATCAACCAGCCGCTCCTGCGCGAGTTGGAGCAAAAGGCGCCCGGGACATTCCAACACACGCTGAACGTGACCAAGTTGGCCGAGTCCGCCGCGCAGGCCATCGGCGCCAACTACTTGCTGGTGCGCGCCGGCTGCTACTATCACGACATCGGCAAAATGGTCAAACCCCGGTATTTCTCGGAAAACCAAGTCACCCAGGAAGACCGCACGCTGCACGCGAAACTCCGACCCCATATGAGCGTGCTCATCATCAAGAACCACGTCAAGGAAGGCCTGGACATCGCGCGGCGCCACCGGCTGCCCCCGCTGGTGGCCGCGTTCATTCCCGAACACCAGGGCACGACCCTCATCGGTTACTTTCACAACCAGGCGCTGCGGCAATTCGAGGAGTCCGAATCGACCGACCCGGTGCGCGAAGAGGATTTCCGCTATCCGGGGCCGAAGCCGCAGTCCATCGAAACCGCCATCGCCATGCTCGCCGACAGCGTCGAAGCCACCGTCACCTCGGTGTTCACCTCGGCCAACGTCAACGAGGACGAGTTGCGCCAGGTCGTGCGCCGCGCCATCGCCCAGAAGTTCGACGACGGCCAGTTCGACGAATGCGACCTGACCCTGCGCGACCTGCACATCATCCGCGAGACCTTCGTCAAGACCCTCCTCGGACGCTTCCACCATCGCGTGGCGTATCCGGTCGACGCGCGCGAGAGGGGCGGCTATGCCGGCCAGCCGCCCGCCGTGCGCCGCGTCCCCGCCCCCTCGGCCCACGCGGCGACATCAGGGGAGTGAGATTTGGATCTCACGCGGAGACGCGAAGGCGCGGAAACGCGCATTGCTTTGCGCCTCCGCGCCTCTGCGTGAGACAGACTTCTTCCGCGATTCACCGCGACGGATCTTGCAGCGACGCCCATGGCGCCTCGTTCGACACATCGACCAACCCCGGGCCGTCGAACCGGGCGGGCGACAGCATGGCCAGGAACACCAGGTCCGTCTCGCCGGCATTGTGGGTCGCGTGAGCCACGCCCGCGGGAATGTGAGCGGCCTCGCCCGCGCCCAGGGTTTTCGACTCCTTGTCAACCCATTGCTCGGCCCGGCCCGCGAGGACGTAGACGATCTCCTCCTGGCAGGGATGCGTGTGGAACTTGTGGGCCTTGCCCGGGGGCATTGTGACCCGCACCAGCATCAGTTTCTCCGCCGCCGTGATCCCCGGCCGGCAGATCCACTCGTGCGGGCCCCACGGCAGGCGCTCCGTCTGGACATCCTTCGCGGTGATGAATCGGCGAATGCTCTGATGGCTCATGACTCACGACTCCTTTCCGGCGGCGCGCGGCGGGTTCAGGCCATGGCCGGCGCGCCCTCCGCCTTGCCCGCCACTAGAACTTCCACGCCGGCGATCTGGTGCATGGTCAACAGCGAGATCAGCCAGGCCAGCGTCGACTCCGCGCCTTGGTTGGCGTTGACCCCGTTGGGGCCCAGGCCGTCGTGGCACCCGCCGGTCTTGTAGTCGTACAGCGGCGTGTTGACGTCGTTCTGGCCGAGGAACCATCGCAGGCACCGCTGGGCTTCGCCTCGCCACCGCGGGTCGCCCGTGGCGCGGTACGCCTCGGCGCAGGCCTCGATCAACGCGGCCAGTTCGAGGGGTTGCTGGTCGAACTTCGAGCGGGCGCTGTCGCGGCGTCCCCACCCCTGGTGGCCGATCGGCGAGATGTGGCCGTCCGGCGCGGTCTGCGCCTTCAGGAGCCATGCCAGCGCGCGCAACCCGGTCTCGAACATCCGGCTGTCGGGAATCCACTGTCCGGCCAGCAGCAGCGCCTGGGGCAACCTGCCGTTGTCGTACGTGGCCGCGTCTTCGCACCAGAACCACTCTTCGTCGGCGTTCTTCAGGAACATGTCGTGCAGCCGCTGCGCCAGCGTTCCGCGCCGCCGCCGCGCCACGGCATCGCCGCCATACACCTCCAGATACGCTTGCAGCCCGATAATGGAGCCCGCCCAGGCGCGCGGCGAGTCGAGACTCTCGACGATGCCGATCGACGCGTTGAACAACTGGCAGGCCATGTCGCGGACGGACAAGTCGGGCGCCAGCCGCGCGGCCTCGCCCAGCGCCCAGAGCGCCCGGCCGTGCGAGTCTTCGCTGCCGGTCTCCTCCAGCCAACGGCGGTCGTACGACATGAAGTTGCGGAAGCGCCCGTTTTCGGGGTTGTACGCGTCGTTGACGAAGGCCAGGTACGTGTGCAGCAACGGGAGAATGCTCTCGTCTTCGGTCATGTGCGCGTAACGGCTGGCGAACACGAGCGCCCGCGCGTTGTCATCCGTGCAATAGCCGTGCTGCCGGTTGGGCGTGGTGAAAATGGCGTGTTGCAAAAGGCCTGTGCCGTCGGTCATCGTGCGCAGGTGGCGAAGGTTCGGTTCCGGCAGTTCCTCCAAGGTCCGGGGCGGACGGTGGGAAAATGGCCTTGGCTCCGTCGCCCGGCGCTCCTGGGTTTCGCCAATCCGGTCCAGGTAACTGCGGGCGACCTCCGGCCAGACCATGGGCCGGCAGTGCTCGTAGGCCGCCCAGCGCATCCGCTCCCGCGCTTTGTCGTCGGCCAACAGCGCGCAGATCTCCCGCGCGAACGCCCGCGAGTCGCCGAACGGCGCGAGCTGGCCGCGCCCGTCGCTCAGCATCTCTTCGGCGTACCAATACGGGGTCGACACTGCGGCGCAGCCGGCCCCCATGGCGTAGGCCAACGTCCCCGAGACGATCTGGCTCATCGACGGGTAGGGCGTCGCGTACACATCGGCCGCCCGGAGGTAGCGGCACAGCAGCTCCAGGCTGACAAAATGGTTATGAAAGATCACGTGGTCGGCGATGCCCAGCCGGTCGATCCGGATCTGCAGGTTGTGGCGGTACTGGTCGCCCGCCACGCGTTGGATGTGCGGGTGCGTCGCCCCGACGATCAGGTAGACCGCGTCGGGATGCTCGCGGATGATTTCCGGCATCGCGTCGAGCATGACCTCGATGCCCTTGCCCGGGCCGAGAAGGCCGAACGTCAGGATTACTTTCCGCCCGTCCACGCCGAACTGGGCCTTGACCGCGTCCGGCGGCCCGAACGGGATGTCGGGAATGCCGTGGGGGATGACGGCGATGCGGGAATCCGGCACGTGGTAGGCGTCCTTCAAGATGGCGCGCGCTTTCTCGCTCATGACCACCAGGAGATCGGAGTAGTAGGCCAGTTCCAGCAGGATGCGGCGCTGGCCGGCGCTCGGCTCGAGCAGGACGCTGTGCAGGGTCGTCAGCACCGGCATGCGAAGCGCCTTGACCAGTCCCAGAACATATACGCCGTCGGGCCCGCCGTAGATGCCGTATTCGTGTTGGAGGAGCACGGCGCTGTATTGCCGGACGTTCGCGAATTCCGCCGCTCGAAAGTAGTCTGACTGCAAGTGGGCGCGCACCTGGAACTTGACGCGTTCGGGGTAGTCGTACCCTTCGGGCATGTCGTCCATGACGATGGCCTCGACGACGCCTTGCGGTTCGATCTTCGCCGCCAGCGACTCGCAGAGATCCGATGTGAATGTGCCGATGCCGCACCTGCGCGGTATATACGTGCCGACGGTCGCCAACGCCCAAGGGTTCGGCGTCTGCATCTTCTCGGTCATGAGTCTCTGCCTTTCTTCCCCCGGGATTCATCTTGCCGCCCCAGTTGTTCGATCTGCCGGACCGCTCTGAGCCGTCCGACTGGCCCAGGATCGCTTCAGCGCTCTTCAGGCCCCGTACACCAGCCGATCCAGCAAGTCCCCGAGACTCACGCACACAATCGCGCATTGCGAGTCCGAATGGGCGTACGGGATGATCAACGCCCCGTTGTGCATCAGGCAGCCGCAGGTGTAGACGACATTGGGCACGTAGCCCTCGCGTTCGGACTCGCCGGGCGCCAGCAGCGGCTCGTGCAAATGACCGATGACGCGCGAGGGGTCGTCGCGGTCCAGCAGATACGCGCCGATGCAGTACTTGCGCATCGGGCCCACGCCGTGGCTCAGCAAAAGCCATCCGCGGTCCGTCTCCACCGGCGAGCCGCAGTTCCCGATCAGGACGCACTCCCAGGGATACATGGGCCGCTGGATCACGGTGGAGGTTTCCCAGAAATGCGGATGGTCCGAATACATCAGGTGCAGGTTCTCGCCGTCCTGGCGCGCGATCATCGCGTAGTGCCCGCGGATGCGCCGGGGAAACAGCGCCATGCCCTTGTTCTGCACCGCCTGGCCGTTCAAGGTGATGATCCGAAACGTCACGAAATCTTCGGTCTGCAGCAACTCCGGCAGGATGTGCGCGCCGTCGAACGCGGTGTAGGTGGCATAGTAGGTCCGCGCGCCGTCGTCGTCGGTGAACAGGACGAACCGCGCATCCTCGATCCCCTGGCGCTCCGGGCTGGTGATCGGAAAGACCACGCGTTCCGACAACGGGCGATCCTCGCGAAAGCGGATCTCATAATTGGATTGCGCCAGCCACAACATGGCTTGGCACACGCGCGCCCAACTCGCTTCCGGGAAATCCGCCGGCGGCGCCTTCGGGTCGGCCAACGCCTTCATCTCCTCCAGCGTGAACCGCTCGGGCAACCGGCTGAAAACGCGCTCGACCGCCTCGGCGCTCTCGCCCATCTCGCCGAGTTTGCGGGCGAACAGATGCCGGTCGTATTCGGAGTGCTCGTTCATCTCGGGCGAATCGAGGAAATGGCTGACCGAGTCTATCAAGATGCCGTTGTCGGCGTCGATCACCCCGCTGCGGAACACGATCGAGGAAAGGTGGCCTTCGCCGGTGGCCCGGAGACTCATGATGAACCGCAAACTGCCCGCCGCCAGGCCGCTCTGGTCGGGATGCGGCACGATCGACGGGTTGAACAGCGCCGCCGACTCCACCGAGTATTCCTTCGTGAAACAGGCGCCGATGAGCAGCCGCGTCTCCTCCGGCAACGACGCCGC
>JAPLSS010000449.1 GCA_026398515.1 Candidatus Sumerlaeota bacterium
GCGGATGATCTCGCGCGCCAGATTCTCCAGAGTCTCGAACGAGAGGCGCGTCGGCGTGGCCACCCGGGCGTCGACGCTATCCCAGCAGCGCACCTCGATTTGCTGGCCGAAATCGCGCTTGCCGTCGCGCATCCCGGTCACGCGGTCCACATGAAGGATCGCCATGCACTGGAACGCGCCGGAGCCCCCAAGCTGCCTCTCGACGACGACCGTGGCCTTGCGCACCGTCTCGATGCGCTCCGAAGTCGCTTCGCCAATCACGCGCGCCGACAGCGCCGGCCCCGGGAACGGCATGCGCTCGAAGGTCGCGGCCGGCAGCCCGAGGGCTTCGCCCAGCTTTCTCACGCCGTCCTTGCGCAGTTGAATGAGGGGCTCCAGGATGCGATAGCCGAACGCCTCCCGCGGGTCGATTCCCAGCTGCTCGAAGACATTGTGCTGCCGCTTGATCCCCGCGACGGTTTCATCGACGTCGGTCAGGATCGTTCCCTGGAGCAGGCATTTCGCCCCGCTGTCCTTGACGATGCGCCCGAACACGTGGCGGTAGAAGGTCTGGGTGATGGCTTCGCGTTTCTCTTCCGGGTCGGTGATGCCCCGGAGCGCCGCGAAGAACTCCTTGCGCGCGTCGACCACCTCGACCGTGACGCCGAGCGTGTGGAACAGGCTCACGACTTGTTCGGGTTCGCCCGCGCGCATGAGGCCGTTCTCGATAAAGACCGTCTTCAGGCGCTTTCCCAGCGCGCGATGCCCAAGCATCGTGACGGTGGACGAATCGACGCCTCCCGAAAGGGCGTTGATGGCCATTCCCTCTCCAACGGCGTCTCGGATTTCTTGGACCTTCTCGCGGATGAAGCGGTCGGTGTTGAGCTCCTGCGCGGTGATCTCCTGAATCATGGGGCAGCCTCCTTCTCATCGGATTGTGTGGGAATCGTCGAGCGGCGGAGTTCGGACTGACAGTCTCCGCTTTCGCCGCCGCGCCTCATGCGCGACGACGAAAAGGAGACCATGCAAGTCGGGATTCTTCGTTCGACGTTCAGAACATGCAACGGATTTTCGTCAGGCCGCCCTTGCGGGAGGCGCCTCTTTCCGGCAGTATGCGAGAACTCAAGCCCGTGGCTCGCGCCGATAGCCGGGAGTTGCGGCGCGGACGGAGGCTCCGGAGACCATGCAATACGCCGCCCGAGCGGACTTCATGCGATTTGCCTTTTCCGGCGCCATGCTTCTTGCGGGGGCCTTTCCTTCATGGGGTGAAACGCCTCGCGCCAACTACCCCGTATTCAGCTGGGACGCCGTGCCGGTCTATCTTCATTTCGGCAGCAAAACGCTTTTATCCGACGAAGACCTGAAGACCGTCGCGCGGCTCACCAACTTCATCTGCCTGGAAAAGGCGCATGGCCGGGATAGCGTCGGCCTCGCGGAACAGGGCATCGCCGCCGACGCCGCCAAACTCAAGCAGCTGAACCCCCGGATCAAGGTGTTGTTCTACTGGAACACCTTTCTTGGCTATCCATTCACCTCGTATGCGAAGCGCTTCCCCAGCGAGCATCCCGACTGGGTGTTTCGCGACGGGAAAGGTGAGCCGATCTACAAGACGGGGACCCTCATTCAGTACAATTTGCTCAATCCCGACCTCCGAGCGTGGTGGGCATCAGTGGCCGGAGACGCAGTGGAGAAATATCACTGCGACGGCATTTTCATGGACGCCGTCGACCAGAGCAAGCGCCCCGTCTGGATGAAGAAGGGCTGGGGCGAGGGCAAGGAACAGGAGTTGACCGACGCGGCCATTGATATGATGAACCGCGCCCGCGCGGCCATGGGAGCGGGCGGCCTGATCATCTATAACGGCTTCGCCGCCAACAAGGCCGATCTGTCCGTGAAAGGCAGGGACTACATCGACTACGCCGACGGAGCGCTATTCGAGCATTTCGACCAGTTCGCCAGCGACGCCAAGGAGTGCATCCTGAGCGACTGGGAGACCATGAAATGGGCGGCGGACAAAGGGAAGATTACTATTATTAAGGCATGGCCTGACCAGGGCTTCAACTGGCAAGACAAAGACCTAATGAAGAAGCCATACGCGGAACTGGAGCAAATGGCGCGTGAGAAGATAACTTACCCCCTAGCTTGCTTTCTCATCGGCGCTCGAGACTATTCGTACTTTTGTTATTCCTGGGGCTATCAATATGAGCACGGATCGCTGATTCATTACCCCGAATATTACAAACCCCTGGGCAAGCCGAGAAGCGATTTCACGCGCCTCAGTCCCGACGGATGGGAATTCACGCGCGAATTCGAACACGCGTCGGTGTGGGTGGATCTGGCGAACCGAAAGGCGCGAATCGATTGGCGCTAAAAGGCAGGACGATCAGGGGCAGGACGATTTGCCGCGTTGCGTCGGATAGCGCTCATCTTCGGAGGTGAAGATCATGTTCATCGAAGGCCGCATTGTCACCGCTCCATTTCGTGATCAGCTGCGTCCCGGACCGCTCGGGGTGCGTAAGTATGCGCCCCATAAGTGCTGGCGGGGATATACATTGTTCAGCACGGCCATGGGCTCCACCGAGTATCTGATCGACATGAACGGCATGGTGATTCAAACCTGGCCGATCACGCATTCGCAATACGCCGAGTTGCTTCCCAACGGCAACCTGATGGCGGACAATTACGGCTCGTGGCTGGAAGAGGTCAACACCGCGGGCGAACGCGTGTGGATCTGGGAAGGCCCCTGCCACCACGATTTCCACTATGTCAGCGACGACCAAATCGTGTTTCTCATCAACGAATCGGTCCCGCCCGTCCGCGGGTTCTATCCCAAGGAGGGCGAGCCGAAGGAAATGAAAAGCGACACCGTCCTGTGCATGAACCGCGCGGGCAAGGTCCTCTGGCGATTCCCCTTCCACGAACACATCCAGGAACTGCGCGATCTGGCGGGCCTTCCTCTTCCGGCCCGTTACGCCGGCATCGAGGCCGACGGGAAGATCGTTGAACGCGATCACCGGGGCGCCTCCGGGCACGATTGGGCGCACTGCAACACCATCGAGGTCCTGCCCGACACGCCCGTCGGCCGCGCGGACAAGCGTTTCCGCCAGGGCAACCTGCTCTTCTCGTTCCGCGCGCTGGACATCATTGGCGTGGCTGACGTCGAGTTGAACCGGATCGTCTGGGCGTGGGGCCTGGGAACGCT
>JAPLSS010000287.1 GCA_026398515.1 Candidatus Sumerlaeota bacterium
AAAACCGCACGCACGGTTCGATGAGGGGGCGCAGGAAACGGGATGCAGGGTCCGACGGCTCTTTGCCACGCCACCGGAAACGGTCGACACACCGGAAGCCGCTGACCTAAACACACCCGCGCCTGCGCTCTACTCTACCCGAAATTCCCCGAAATTCAGACAGGAGGGATCAGCCCATGGCTCTCAGGAATTCCGACCGGGTTTGCGTCTTGCTTCTTGGAGTGTTTCTTCCACTGGCTCATGGGCAGCCGGCCCTTGTGACCGCGACGCCGGCATCGCCGCCGCTTGCGGAGGCGGAGCCGTCGGCCTCCGCCCGACCGGCGCCGCTCAATGGCGCCCAAGCGATGGTTCGCGTCTATCCCGATGTGCTGAATGACCCTTCGGCCTATATGGGATTCCAGGCCACGGTGTGCGACGATGGTTTCACGATCGGTGCGTCGGACCTTCCGACGAGCATGACGGCGTTCGTCGTGATGGTCGGGACGGAGCAACACGATCCCAACCTGGCCCGCGAGGTCGGGGCCAGCCTCCAATCCTGGCGCTATTCCGACGGGCCGCGGTTCCATCTGCGCCGCGGCGTGCAAGCCGTAATCCAGCCCGTCACGGACGGCTCGGGGAAGATCGTGCGGGGACTCTCGTTTCCGGAGCGGGCCTTCAAGACGATCACGATTCCCGTCTCCGACGCGTTAGGGAATCCGTTGAACGGAGCGCTCGTCACACTGACGCTTTCCCCCAGTTCCTTGGCGGGCCGGGCGGCCGGAGTGCGGCTGAAGCCCGTGACGGTCGAGAAGGGACAAGCGTCTTTCCCCGAGCCGGCCGGCGTCCTGGTCGAAGCCTCGATTCGCGTCGAACATCCCGATTTCGGCGCGGCGGAATGGGACGACTACGCCATCCTCTTTGGGGCGGCCGATCCCGAAGGTCCGGACCCGCGCCCCATCGTGGCGCCGCTGGCGCGCCAGGGAACGCCGGAGCGCGCGCGCGCGCTGAACGGCGTCGTCGTGGATCCGGATGGCCGGCCCGTCGCCAATGCCCGTCTCTCATGCCAGGTCGTGCGCACTCGCGACGAGGGGTTGTACAACGCCTCGGCCAAAGAGGATCGATTCCACGTGCCGACCGACGAAGCCGGGCGGTTCAGTCTCTATATGCCCGTGAAGTTTTGGACCCGAAAGCCCCGGCAGCCGATTCCATCCCGCTCGACCTACAGCGTTCAGGTGGAGCCGCCACTGGGCAGCGGGCTCCTGGCGCGCGAGGGAGCGTTCTCCAACAACGAGGATGCGGTGATCGCCCTGGAGCGGATCGCCGACGCGCATTTCCACACGTTCGCCTTCTTCGACGCGGCAGGCCCAATCACCGACCTGGAGCGCCTGCGTTTGATTCACATGAGGGGCGAGGCTAAGGGCGTCGGGGGCGCTTTCGAGATGGATTTCCTGACCCGCCTGAACGGCGGCGCGATTCCGGCCGGAACCTACACCGCCGAGCTGTGGGAAAACGGCGAGGACCTCCGGTTTCAGCCGGTGGAGGTCACCCTCGACTCTCCTCGCGAGCTGGTCTTTCGACCCCTTGCGCAGAACGCCTACGAAGGGCAGGTCCTGGACGCCGTTTCGGGCGGCCCAGCCGGCGGCGCGTTCGTTCTGGTCGCGGACGCTCTGACGAGCGACGGCAAGGTGTCCGATTTCACGCCCGCGGATTGGGCGCTCCTGCATGATCTTCCGGCGGCACCCGCCTTGGACGACAAGCGGCTCGAACCGCTGAAGCGCATCTGCATGATTGGAGCGATTCAGCGCACGGATGGGCAGGGCCGATTTCGCGTCGCCAACCGCCCTGGCCATACCGTCCTCCGCTTTCTCGTGTTCGACCAGGATTGCCTGGCCGTCGAGCGGGAGTCCTTCGATCTGAAGCCGAGCGCCAACGGCGTCATTGCGATCTCGCCCATCCGGCTCTTTCCCGCGGCCAAGGCCAACGTCGAGGTGTTGAGGGCGAACGGGCGCGGATGGTTCTATGCCAACTGGACCATCGATAAGAGGACAGCGCCGGACTGGGCAAAGCCGCTGTGGGATTGGCCGCACCCTGAATGGCGTTTCAACGACGAGTGGAAAGGGTACGGCGGCGACAAGTCGGGATGGGTCAGCGTCCCCGCGGAGGTCCCGTTCGGGCTGCGCCTGGAGTGTTCGCCTCTCGATCCCGTGATGCTGGACGGGCCGTTCCTCCTGCGGAAAGGCGAGCGCCGCGACCTGGGGACCCACACGCCGCCGGCGCCGGTCGCCGTCGTGATCCGGGTCCTCGATCCGCGCGGGCAGCCGGCCGCGGGATTCCCGGTCAGCCGACTGCGGCAGGTGCGCGAGAACGAGGCGCTTTGGGAGGGCCGGTACGTCACGGACGCCCAGGGCGAGGTCCGCTTCCCCGTCGGGCCGCATTCCCAAGGCTGGTTCGGCTGCATGATCCACCTCCACGCGCCAAACGCGGACGGCCAGCGCGACATCGAGGAGAAAATCCCCTACGAAGTCGCCGGCCCCGAGGACGCCGGCAAGCGGTTCGTTCTTCAGGTCACCGACTCGCTCATTCAAGACGTGCTGGGAAAGTGACTCGGAGTTTCGGGGAGTTTGAGTTTCGGGGACACGTAGATAATCAGCGCCCGCCCAAACATACGGTTTCGGGTTTCGGGGACAGTGAACCAAACTCGGAAATTGCATTCCCCTCAAACCGTCCTGCCACTCCGTCAGCTCGCCTACTTGCAGACTTCAAAGCAGGACGATTGGCGGAACGAAAGCGGTTCGGAGCGCGACCCTTAGGTCATATGCGGCGTTGAAACCGCTACGACCTGAAGGTCGCACTCCGAACCTTTCCGCCTATAGGCGGGACTCCGTGCTTACTTCACCGTAATCCACATCGGCGACAGCCAGCACAGTTCGCCGTCGCTCTGCTCGCCGCGGACGTAATAGTAACTCGTCTGGCCCACGAGCGGGGCGGAGTCGGTCCAGTCGAACTCGACTTCCTGCTGGTTGGGCTGCCCGTTGTAGACGTATTCGCCGTTGCGGACGATGTCGACCTTGGCGATGGGCTGCGCGCCGACGATGCGGATATGGAACGCCGGCTTGCCCGACATCTCGAACTCGTCGCCCATGAAGTGGTCGCCGCAATGGAACTCGGCGACGATGTTGTCGGTCGCGCCGTAGACGTGGCGCTTCTTCAGGGCGTCGAAAATCGCCTCGCGCGACAGGCTCTCGGTCCAGACGTTGCAGTAGCTCATGTGGACCGAAATGTGGTCGCTCGAGGCCTGGAAGCCCAGCCGGTAGCCCTTCTTCAGCGCGAGCGAGACGAAGCCGAACGGTCGAAAGCCGGCGGCGCTCTTCTCCGCCGACACGGCCCGCGGCGCGCCCGGCATTTCATAACTATCGCGGTCGCCCTGGTAGATCTCCACGACCGGCTCGACTTCGCGGTCGTTGTCGCGCCAGTCGGTGCCCATCGATTTGGTGCCGCTGGTGTGGCTGGCGCACACGCCGTCGAACGCCTTCAGGTAGCGGTAGAGCATCAGCGTGTCTTCGGAATGCGGCCGCGGCGCGTCGGGCCCTTCGGCGTCCATGTCCTTCCCCATGCCGGCGCGGAACCGCGGCAGGGGGCGGACGCCCCGCGTCGGGAAGACGACGTTGCGGTGGCCGTCGGGGTAGCTGACGCTGCGCTCGTAGGTGAACATGGGTTCAAAGGCGCCGGGGGTGCGGAACATCGAGGTGGTCTTCTGAATCTGCCACCACGAATACTCGCGGCCGCCGCCGTTGTCGTGATCGCCGTTGCCCATCCAGTCATGGTCGGCCATGTCGTGGGCGTAACGCCACGTGTCGAGCAGCATGCCGTCGCCGCCGCCGTCGCCGGACAATTCGGTGTGGCGGTGAAATTCGCCGCGGGCGATTTGCAGCGTCTTGCCGCCGGCGGTCGCGCGCTGCGAGCGCATCCGGGCGATAGCCTCCGCCTCCGCCTTGGCCGCCTCCGTCATGGGCGGGGGCGTGGCCTCGGCGGACCTCAGCTCCGGCGCCGGCGGGGCTTGGAGCGTCTCATTGGAGATGACCGCCATGGCGATCTCGCCGTTGATCGGGTCGGTCCAGAATGCGCGCTCCATCAGGTCCGGCGCGCCGCCGCTCTTTTCCGGCGCCGCCGCCACTTGCGCCGCCGGGCGTTGGGGCGCCGCTCGGCGGGCTCCGCCGCCATGCGCCGTGGCCAGGCGCCCGTCCGTCGCGCTGACGATTACCAAGCCGCCGTTGGGCCGCGGGACCAGGGCCGGCGGGACATCCAGCGTCCCATCCGTTTCCGGGCAAGAAATGGGACTGGACCATTGGGCCCCGTCATACCAGATCAACACGTCGCCCCAGATGGACCCGGCCGTCGAGCGCGCCTGGCTGATCCCGCGCCGCCCGGAGAGCCACACGCGGCCCGCGGCGTCGCAGGCGATGCGCGGATCGGCGTATTTCACCATGGGGTTGCGCATCGTCGTTTTGTCTCCCGCGGCCGCCTGGGAAGCCGACTGCGTGACGGCGGCGAACGGCTGCTCGGCCGGCTCCATCAGGCGCCCGTCCGCCCACACCCGCGCCTTCACGCCGCGCGCCATGTACAGCGATGCGCCGGTCTTCTCATAGAAGCCGTAGTCCTTGCCCCAGTTCTCCGGCGATTCCTCGTAGGCCACCCACAGGCGGCCCTGCCGGTCATAGGCCGCGCTCGGACGCGACTGGCCCTCCAGCGATGTGGCGATCGGAATCAAATCGGTCAGGTTGCCCTTGGACCAGACGCGCGCGTAGACGTCGAAATTGCCGTTTTGATAGGTGTCCCAGGTGAAGGCCACGTCGCCGTTGGCCGCCGCGGCCAGGGCCGGCGCCCAATCGTCGGCCTTGGTCTCGGTGATCGCCAGCGGTTTGCCAAAGGCCCCGCCCTCCTGGCGCACGGCGAAAATGTTCGATCTGCCGTTGCGGAACCCTTGCCAGGCGATCCAGACCCTGCCCTCTGCGTCGGCGGCGGCCGCCGGCAGCACGTCCGGCCCCGCGTCGTCGGAGAGGCGAATGGGATTGGACCACGCCGAGCCGTCATAGCCACGCGCGCAAATGTCCCAGTTCTCGCCGACGTTGGCCGACCAGGCGACCCACACCTTGCCCGCGCCGTCCGCGGCCATGGCCAGCCGGTAGACGTCCTGCTTCGGCGGCGTGACCTCCATCGGCGCGGACCACTTGGCGCCGTCGAGGCGGATCAGGAAGATCTGGTCGCCGCCGGTCGGTTCGGCGAGAACCGAGAAATCCTTCATCGATTCATCGAGCTGCATCGCCCGGGCGAAGTCCTTGCCGTGGGTGAAGGACTGGTAGGCGACATAGAGTTTGCCGTCCTTGCCATAGGCCGCGGCGGGACAGTCGTCTTCCGTCGGGGCGCTGACGATGCGCGCGGAATTGGGAACGCGGGAGATCTGGACCAGCCCCTTGAGCGCGGGCTTGACCACGCCGTAGGGGAGTTCGTCAAGCCGGAACGAAAACGAGCCTTGCTCGGTCTTCACTTCGACCTGCGTGCTGGGCGCGGCGTCGGCCAGCATCAGGTTGGCGCGCCCCTCCGCCACCGGCAAGTTTTCCGGGGCCTTTGCCTTTTCGCCCTTGCTCCGCGCCGCAATACGCGCGGTGGTCAGAATCCAGCCGTTCTCCGTCACGCGGGCGGCGGGAAGTCGCTCCGCCAGGCCGACGCCCTCAAGGCGCCCGCCCTGGGAAACCGTCGCTGTCCCGTCCC
>JAPLSS010000095.1 GCA_026398515.1 Candidatus Sumerlaeota bacterium
CCGCCACCGTGAGCTTCAACTGGAATCACCAGCTGTCCTTGTGGATGGACGATCCCGCCAACACCTGCAGCCTGGCGCGCGCCCGCGATGAAGTTCTAAGTTACCAAGCGATTTCCTGGGTTCGCCCGCCCGACGCCGGCGACCCGGAGGCGGCGAGCGCCGCGTCGGGGGCCGCCCCGCTTCGTTCGGCGCGCCAACGCCTGCCTTCGGAACGGGCCTATCTTCAATTATCGCCGATGGAGCGCGCGCCGGAAATTCGCGCGCTGGCGGAGACGATCGTGAAGGACGCCGGCGCGCGCACCCGCTACGAGCAGGCCGCCGCCGTCGAACGGTACCTGCGCACCCGCTACTCCTACGACTTGCAGAACCTGGACTATGACCGGATTCACCCGACCGAGGCGTTCCTGCTCGACCAGCGGCGGGGGCACTGCGAGCACTTCGCCAGCGGCATGGCCGTCCTGTTGCGGCTGTTGAACGTTCCCTGCCGGATCGTCAACGGCTTTTACACGAACCGCTGGAACAAATTCATGAACTTCTTCCTCGTCGAGCAATCCGACGCGCACACGTGGGTCGAAGTCTACTTCCCCACCGGCTGGGTCGCCTTCGACCCGACGCCGCCGGACAGCATCGTTCGCGCGCCCGCCGAGAACCCCCTTTTGCGCGAGGTCAGCGCGTGGATCGACGCGTTGCGCATGCAATGGTACCTGCACGTCATCGATTATGACCTCAACCACCAGGAGCGGCTGATCCAGTCGCTGGGCAGCCGCTCGCCGCACGCGATAAGCGACCTTCTGCGGTGGGGCTTTCACACGGCCTTCTGGGTGGATCGGGGAGGGGTCCGCTATACGGCGGTTCGCTCGGCGCGCGCGATCGTGCTGGGGCTGGCGGCCGGCGCCGCCGTGTTCCTGGCGTTGACCGCCGGCGGGTTCGTGGCGCGGCGAAAACGGGCTCGCGCCGCCGGCGACACGGCGCTGCGCTGGACGCGCATCCGAATGTACGAGCAGATCCTGCGGGCGCTGGCGCGGCGCGGCCTGCCGCGGCCCGCCGCGGCCACGGCGCTGGAGTTCGCCGGCGTCGTCGAAGCGCGCCGCCCCGACCTCTCCGGCTTTCTCGCCCTGACCCGCCGCTACTACGAAGCCCGCTTCGCCGAGGCCGCCCTGACCGCGGAAGACGAGGCCGCCTTCCGCCAATGCCTGCGCCAGGCGCGGACAAAGCCAAGGCGCGCCTGAGGCCGTGAGTTCGGAGCGACGGCTTCAGCCGTTTGACACGCGCGACCCCATACGCGCTGAAGCAGTCGCACTCATCGTTTTTTGTTGCGGGGCAGACCAACTCCTTCGGGGCAGGAGGCAGGGACTTTCTGGCGCTCAAGCTGGTTCGCCGTCAGCGCCCGCAACGCCGCCGGCTCATACGGCGCCCGCCCGATGCGGCGCGACCCCGGCGCCCCCTCGTAGCACGCATCCAGCAGCAGGCGCCCCGTCAGGCGCGCATCATACGGCGCCCGCCCGGCGCGCGATTAGCGCTTCACGGGAACCAGGTCCACGCGCCACAGCGTTATGACCACGACGCCCTTCTTCGAGACGGGTTTGAGTTCCAGCGTATACGCGCCGGCTTTGTCGAGTCTCAGCGAGCCGACCGTTTGCGCCTTGGGCGTCTTCAGGTCGCCCGACGCCGAGACCACCCCCTTCAGCTTCTGATCGCCGACGCTGATCTCATAGACGCTCCCATCCTCCGTTTGGCCAATGCTTGCCTCGATCTCAAATTCGCCGGGTTGGTGAATTTCGAACTGCCAACTCAGCCAGTCCTGCTCGTTCTGCCACTGGCCGATCTTGTCCTGGTCGGCGCGATACGTGAGCGAACCGTGCGTGGTCGCGGCGGCGGCGGCCAGGCTTACAACGCCGGAGTCGTCGTTTTGGAAAACGACCCTGCCCTCCCGGCTTGTCTTTGCGGGCTTGTCTTTCCCGCGGTCGCCCGACTTCTTGGAGCGTTTGTCCGTCGCGCCCGTGTCCGAGCTTTCGCCCGTTTCCGCGTCCGCGCCGCTGCTTTCCATCGCGGCGCCTTGTTCGCTGGGATGGATGTCATCCTTGTCGGGAGTGAAAGGCGTGGAATAATCCTTGCCCGCCAGGCTGCGCTTGCACGACTCGCGGAACGCGGCCAGATCCGCCTTCATCGTCTTCACCACGTCGGGATGTTGGGCCGCGATGTCGGTGGTCTCGCCGGGGTCGGCAAGCAGATCGAAGAGCATGTCCTCGCCCTCCTTGCCTTCCATGTCCGTCAGCAGTTTGAAACGATTGTCGATCAGAGCCATGCGCGGCGACCCGCGCGAGGCCTTGCTGCCGGCGCCGCCGAGCGTCTCAAAGGGAATGGGGACGGGGCGCTCCTTCATCTTGCCCGCGAACAGCGGCGCGAGGCTGACGCCATCGATCGGCTCGGGTTGCCCTTCCATCTTGAAACCGAGGAGGTCAAGCGTCGTCGGGAAGTAATCGAGAGTGCTGCACGAGACCGATGTGACGCTGCCGGGCTGGATGCGCGCGGGCCATTCCAGCAGGCCCGGCACATGGACGCCGCCTTCGAACAAACTGCGTTTGCGGCCGCGAAAGGGGCCGGCCGAGCCGCGCGTTCGCCCTTTGTCGCCCGTGTCGCCTTCGGGTCCGTTGTCGCTGCAGAACCACAGAATCGTGTTCTCGGCCACATCAAGGTCGCGCAATTCCTTGCGAAGCCGCCCCATCTGGACGTCCAGCGCGGTGATGACGCCATAGTAGTGCTGCAAGTCCTCCTCATACTCCGAGTACATCGCGCGGAACTCCGGGCCGGCCTCGATGGGCTCGTGCGGCGCGTGAAACCAGATCACGGCCAGGAACGGAGTCTTCTCGCTCACCGCCTTGCGGATGAACGGGATGGCGCGATCCATGAGAACGCGCGAATCGCATCCCTCCGTGTTCTCCGTTTCGACCTGGCCGTTGTGGTAGTACGGGTTGACGGTGTTGTCCTTCATCGGGTCCCAGAGGCGAACGCCGTACTCGGTCGCGAACCACTCGTCAGACCCGTTCATGCCGGGCGTGGTGTAATTGCGGGCGGCGTTGCGGCGCGCGCCTTTGCCCGACTGTTCGGGATTGAGCGTGCCCAGATGCCACTTGCCGAAGTGGCCCGTCGCGTAGCCCTGCGTCTTGAGGGCCTCGGCCAGGGTGATCTCCTCCTTGCGCATGTGGCCGGCGTTGGCGGTCCAGATGCCGTAGCGGTACGGGTGGCGACCCGTCAGGCAGCTGCCGCGCGTGGGCGAGCAGACCGGCGCGCCCGAGTAGAAGCGCTCAAACCGCAGTCCCGCTTTCGCCATCTCGTCCAAGTTCGGCGTCTTGATAACCTTGTTGCCGTTAAACCCCGGATCGCCCCACCCCATGTCGTCGGCCATGGCCAGGATGATGTTCGGCTTTCCTTTCTCGGCGGCTCCGTCCGTTGGCGCGGCCAGCAACGATGCCATCCCCCCAGCCACCGCGCTTCCCGCGGCGGCCCTGATGAAACTACGTCGGCTCATGTTTCTCATCTCCCATCTCATCCTTTCATACGGTTTATCATGGCGGGTTTCCCAGAGTCGGCAGGCTGCGGTTCACTTGGCGGTCGCCCGGAACGATCGCCCGCCCCGGCACCGCCCTCATGTCGCATCAACTTCATGGGGATCAATCGCACGGGACCGAGCAAGCCGGAATCAGCCACCGGCCAGTTGGACGCATCGAGGGGTTTTCTTCCCAAGAGAGACCGAGCGCCGTCCTGACCGATCGGACGCGCGCCCTTTCGATCCATGTCCCGCAGGCGGTTGGCCGCGAGATTGGTCGCCTCAATCCTCAGAGCATTCGTGCCCGGTTTCAGATAATCGCCTGCGCGGACCCGGAACGGAAGGCTGATAAGCGTTCCGGCGTCTTTCCCATTCAACTCCACCCGCGCCGCTTCCCGCACATCGCCGAGATCCAGCAGCCATTCATCGGCCGAGCGTTCCGGCAGAGTGAAGTTCAGCGAATAGCGAGCGGCGCCGGAAAAGGCTTCGGCCCGCCGATCCGGCGATTGTGTCCATGAACCAAGATGCGCGCTCGTATAAGGCGCCGGCAATTCCGGACCGCCCTCGATGAATTCGATCCGCCAGTCGCCGCTCAACTGCGCTGGCTCTCCGCTCATTTCCAGGTCAGGCCAGGGCTTTGCCTTCGATGAGCCAGATCCCAGCCGCACAATGGCCGACTCGCCGGAAGCGAGTTGCAGATAGACTTCCTTCCCACCAGGATGCGGGCGCGCCGCCATGGTCCCACAACGTCCCGTCATCGGGTCGCACCGCAGAGCTCCCGTCAGGGCGCCGCTCAGCGGAAGCCACCCATCGTAGTCCTCGGCGCTTTGATTAACGATAAAGTAACAGGTCTCATCCCTCACGCGCCGGCGAACATACTGCAGCCCGCGATCGACCAGGGCTTCCCGGCGGATTCCCCCGGATTCCAACTCTTGCACGATGTCCTTGACCGCCCGCGCCCCCATCGCCGCCGCACGCTGGCATTCGGCGCGCAGCGCCTGCCGGCGCGACTCCAGATTGGCCAAACCCGGAACGTCCGCCGGGAACTGCTCCTCGAACAAGACGGTCGCGCCGGATTCCGCCAGCTCCGCCAAACGCCGCATGGTCTCCACCGGCATGAAGCGGCACGATGGAACGACGATCGCACGGTATTCGCCGCCCGGCGCCTGGATGCCGCCTTTCGAAACCGACAGACTCTGGAGCATCGCATCGGAGATGTAGTCAAACGCATAGCCGCGATTCAGCAGCGCCGCGCTGACCCGGCCAAGAGGCATGTCAGTCAGCCACTCGCAACGATAGCAGCTGTTCTTTCGCTCCAGTCCCTGAGGGTCGCTCCAGTCATCGTGGATCGGCCAGTAAAGCAGGATGTCATTGTCCGCCCGGCCCTGCTGCAGGAATGACTGGCAGCGCGCCACATAATCGCTCAACACCGGCAGATCGCGCCAGATGGTGTTGTGCCAATCGAAGCGGGTGGTCGCGGTAAAACTCCATCCGGGCCACGGCGCGTCCTTTGGGCTGTAACAGACGCCGTGAAAGAACAAGCGGTTGACTCCCGCCAGGAAAAACCGGTCCAGCTCCGGTTTACACTGATGAAGCGCCGTGTGGTAATGCTCTCGCAGCCAGGTGCAGGCTTCGGCGGACACCCGCTGCTCTCCGACGGGCTTCGCGACGTTTGCCGCGGAAGACGCCATCTTCAGAACCCGGAAATCGACCGTGCTCGGTATGGCCCACTCCGGCGCGGCCTGAAAACCCCTGATCGCGAAATCGGCCGCTCGATAGCTCTCCGTCTCGGGCATATCGCTCAAGGCATAGAGATCCAGCAGGTTGGCCGGCGCCCCGTGAGCCTGGTTCCGGGTTGTCATGCCCTGCGCGTGCGCCCACTCAACCCAGGTCCGAATATACTCCAGATGGAGTTGATTGAGGGTCGCGCGGTAATCATATTTCACCCGTGCGATGGTCTCCAGGTCGCCCGTGCTTTCAACAGCTTTCGACGGCTTGCCGCGTTTGTCCTTTCCTGGTTTCCGCGCCGCGTCGCTTGCGGGGCCGAACAGATCGGACAGATGGCTTTCCAGATCATAGCCCCGCAGCCGGCGAAACTCGCCAGGCAGTTCCGGGCTCCACTGGGATTTGTATTCGTAGGAGTCGTGATACTGCGCCGCCGGCAGATGATCGTATCCCGCAAAGGCCTTGGTGAACCGCTGCAAATACAGGCGCATCGCCGATGGCGAAAGCGGATTGAGCCACGGCCCTTCGCCTCCCGGCGCGGCGTTTCCAATCTCTCTCCCCGTGGGACGGACAATCAGCTGATTTGCTTTCGCATCGTAGTCCACCAAGGCTTCGGTGGCGTCAACCGGAAGGTCCGGACCGCCGAAATTCCATCCGGTGCAGGTGCTCATGTGAACAATCATCTGCATCCGCCCGGCGGTCTCCACGAGATAATCGAGCATCTCCATATATTCCGGAAAGAGGAATTCGAGCGAATGGCCCTCCCACCCCTTAACCGCGGGGATCGGGACGACGGTCACCGTTCGAATGCCGGAGTCACGCAACCGGGCCAGGTTCCAGTCGATGTTCTCCCTGTCCAGCGCATTGCCCGGGACCCACCAGATAGCGCCAGGATAATTCTCGGAGACAAGCGTCGGCCACTCGTCCATTTCCACTTGGAAGGCCGGCCCGTTCGATTGCGAATGGAAAGGCGCCGCCGCCGCGGCCGCGCGAACCACCATCGGATGGGCAGCCAACATGGCGAAGACCACCGCAGCCATAAGCCGCATCCGCCCGATCCATAGCGCCTGAATTCCTCTCGGCATTTCGCTTTTCCTCATCCGATCGCGGCGAAAGAGCCGGGGTGTCTAATCAGTCGTTCATTGCCAGACGGATAATGGTGTCGACCGGGTCGATCTCGACAGAAGACAGATCCAGGGACACAACGTTGTTGGACACTTGATAGGGAATCTCCGTGTCTCCGGGAATGACATGCGCTTTGGCGACCTCGCCCCGCAGCGCCACGGAGATCCTCTTGTCGGCCGGCAAGCCGGTTCGGTCGGACAGCAGGGCGCCCTGCTCGGCGCCGCCATCGGTCTTGGCCTTCTTGCCGCGACGCCGGAATTTGGCCATTGTGGTTTCGTCGTAGCTGAGAACGTGCAGGTAGACCGCCCCGCCCTTCGAGACGGCATACCCCCATTTCTCCTCCACTTCCGGCATCATCCGCGTTCCGTAAATCGCTTCCCCGCGCGGGGCCACCCAGCGGCCGATGGCTTCCATGATCTGCGCGTGCGGAGCCAGGACCTCGCCCGAAGGCAACGGCATGACGTCGAGCAGATAGTTGGTCCCCGTTCCTACGCAATGGATCAAGGAAGCCAGCTTGTCTCTCGCGGCGATTCCCACTTCCTCATCCGTCAGCGGCGGGAGCGGTTCCATCACATCGGCGAACCACCCCGCCCGGGTTTCCTTCCCGTCATGGGGAAGACGTTCGCACCACTCGGAGGCAAGGCCCGCCTGGCGGAAACCCTTGGAGGCCTCCCGGCTATACGCTCCCTCGGATTCCGCGAAGTCCGTCAGCCCTTGGGCGGCGTACGCGGGATTCTTGTCGCCAAGCAGGGCCTTGGGATCGGTTGCGCGCACGACGTGCGACACCTCGGCGAGGAGCGACTCGGGGCGAGCCACATTGTCGATCCAGATGCCGTCGGGACGATAACGCGCCAGGAGTTCGCGAATCTGCGGAACGCGCAACCGCTGTAGTTCCTCGTTGCTCAGTCCGGCATTGGGCTGGCCGGCCTTCAGGCGCGTCTCCCAGGAGTAGTAGAACAGAATCCCCAGATCCTGCTTGTGGGCCGCGGCCACAAGTTCCGCCGGATACTCGCGCTGGGCGTGAAACGGGGTCGTTTCGGTCGGCCAAAGACAGAAGCCGTCCTCGTGCTTAATCACGGGCACGATGTACCTGCACCCAGCGCGCTTTGCCAAGGCCACATAGGCGTCGGCGTCGAATTTCACGGCGTTCTGGTCGAAGTTCCTCGCCAAGGTCATGATATCGCCGCCGAGCTTGGCGATGTACACCGAGCGGCCGAAGCCCGATGCAAGGCTCCAGTGAATGAACATGCCGAAACGCCAGTCTTGAAACCTGGCGATCTTCTCCTCGCGAGGAGGGCCCAGGCGCGCCCCGGCGTCTCCCGCGAAGACGACCTGACCGCCCAAAATAGCAATCGAGGCGATGACAAGCGACCGATGAATCCTTCCCATGAATCCCAATCCTTTCCGTCAACGGCAGTCCGCGCCTTTGGTCACGAGAGTCTTCCGAGCGATCAACCCAATCCCCAGGGCGAGAACACCACCACCGCCGCGATCCAAAGGACCGCCAGCGCCACAAGGGCCAGACGGTAGATCCGCGTCTCGCGGCGGGTCATCTCGCCGCTCGACCTGGCCTTGACGATTGCTTCGGCTTTGGCGCGATCCTCTTCACCGCTGCTCGTGACCAGACTGACTAGCACAAGGATGGCGGCATTGATAAGCGTCAGCGTGAAGCCGACGTTGTAGGTGTTCTGCAGATACACGGGCAGGCTCATTTTGAATCTCTGGCGAGAACCCTCAATTGCGCTGTGTCGCACCAATCCGGGAAATGCGTCTTCCAGGAGAAGGCGGTTCAAACGCGTGCGCCACAACCCCAGCGGGCGTTCGGCCAGAAGTTGTTTCGTCTCGTCGCGCAACGAGACGCCCTGCAGCGGCGTCCCGTCGCCGAGAATCACGCCTTGGGTCAAAGCCCTCTGGTTGATCGACTGGGCCAGCGATCGCAACCGGTCCGCCGTTTCCCCATCGCTCGCATCGGATGCTTCCGATCCCGCCAACGCTTCCAGGGCTTGCCGTCCCGTGGCGCCCAGCGCCTCGTGAATTTCAGGACCCAGCGGAGCGCCTGGTTTCAGGAGCGCGGCGGCAAACGCCTGCGGGCGGCTGATGTCTTCCGGCTTGAGCAGCGAGGGGTCCGGAACGATGTTCAGCATGAAATAGGCGAGGCTGCCTAGAACACACCCGCCCAGCAGCGTCGCCATCACGCCTTTGGCATTGGCGCGCCGCCAGAAAATCCCGAACAACACGCAGACAACAATCGGCGGGTTGAACAGCGACAGGATCTGCATCACGTAGCGAAACAGGCCGCCGGCGCGTTCGACCGTCGGCGCCAGCGCCATGCTGAATAGCAGGACCGCCAACATCAGCGCGCGCCCCAGCCACAGGGCGCCCTTTTCCGTCAAGCCAGGCCGAAACCGCTTGACGAAGTCGTACACGACCAGGGAGCTCGACCAAACCAGACCGGTGCTGACGGTGGACATGATGGAGGCGATCAGGCCGGCCAGGCACAGCCCCAGAATCCCAACAGGCATGGCTTCCATCAGCAAGCGGACATAGACCTGGTCGATGACCTCTTCCGTCGGAAAGAGTCTGGCTGCGATGACGCCGGGAACGATGATGATGACGACGCCCAGGATTTTGAGCGCCGCGGCCAACAACATCCCCATTTTCGCATGGTATGCGTTCTTGGCGGAAAGCACGATCTGCACGACTCCCGGCCCGCAGCAATGGCCGTACACCCCCAGGACCAACACGCCGGTCACAAACGGCAGCCAGCCCAGCTCCGCGTGCCAGGGCTGAACCATCGACCACATGCTTCTCCCGGCGGCGTCGTGAAGGTATAGGAGTTGGGAAAGGCCTCCGGCCGCGCGGATTCCGAAGATGACCATGACGAGGCCGCCGAGAATGAGGACGATATTCTGAGCAAAATCGGTGAACATCGCGGCGCGCAATCCGCCCAACAGCGTATAAGCGCCGGTCGTGAGCCCAAGAACAAGGAGGGCCAGGTAGAGTCGGCCGGCGCCTTCCCATGCGAGCGCGCGCACGAGGACCTGCGCGCCGGTGTAGAACACCCCCGTCAGCTCCGTCGTCACGCCGATCGCAACCGCCGCCGCCGAAACCAGCAGACGCGGCGCCAGCCCGTAGCGCCGCTCGAAAAATTCCGGCTGCGTGGCGATCCGCAGACCCTGATAGACGTCGACGAACACGATGGCCATCAGGGCATTGCACACGGCGCCGATCATATGGAAACCGCCGACCGATATGCCGATCGCGAACGCGAGGCCGGCTTGTCCGACAAACTGTTTGCTGGAGATATTCATCGCGAAGATGGACGACCCAACCAGGGGCCACGTCATCTCACGGCGGGCAAAGAACAAATCCTGGCCCCCGCCGATACGGCGGCGGGAAACCCAGATCCCCAGGAGAATCACGCCGACAAAATAGGCCAAGATCACAAGAACATCGAGAAGCGCGAGGCCGTTCAAGGTTGCCGGACCGCTTTCCGGACTTGGCGCAATTGGTCCAGCGTCTTCTCGTTGACAAACGGCTTCTCGCGCGTAACATCCTGAGTGATTAGGATATTCATCGAAAGCGGGACTCCGGCGGCGCGACACGTCCGCACGTAGTCGGCCAATTCGTCCGTGCGGTGCACGGGATTAGGGAATTGGCCGCCGCTGACTTGCTTGGCGCTCTTGATGACCCAGCCGGACTCGAGGGTGAAACTGAAATGCTGCAGAAGCCCGGCGTAGTCCCCGCCTGGATCGAAGTAGCTCTTGTCCATCGGCGGGCGCAGGCTTGACCCATTGTCCGAGGCCAACAGGTCGCCGAACGGCGTCACACTCGGCCGCGTGCCGGGATTGAACGCCACCATGCGTTCCGGGTTGTCCGTCTTGACAGCCCCGTAGAAGCGCTCCCACGGGAAATCGCAGGGGTAATACCACTTGTGCGCGTCATCGAAAAACCAGCCCCAGGTCTTTCGGCCGTATCGCTCGGCGATCTCCCGGTGAATGGCGATGGTGTTGTCAAACCACCGGGACTTGTCGGCCTCGAAGTACCCCGCCGCCTTGGCCCAGGGATCATTGCCGAGCCCCATATGATAATAGAGCATGAGCCGAATGCCGCGCGTTTCCAGCGCGTCGGCGACCTCCATGACCAGGTCGCGCCGAGTTGTATAGCCCGGCAAAACCCGGTCGATGGCCTGGATCGGCCCAGGGAAGTTATGCCTCCCATGCGTAGTGGTCAGAAAGACCCACGCCGCGCCGGTTTGCCCGACCATGTCGGCGAACGCCTCGACGTCAAACCGATTGACGGCTTCCTCATAGGGCCTCTGCTTTCCGTCAAGATTCAGCGTCAGAGGCGACCAATGGACAAACAAGCCGTAGACGCTCTTGACCATCCAGTCGCCGTCTGCCCGCATCGAATCGGCGCGCCGCTGAATGGCCTCCAGCGCTTGCGGGCGGGCCAGTTCGATCGACCAGACGCGAAAACTGGTCGGCTGAGTCCCCTTATAGCCGACGCCGCCGTCGCCCCCCTTGGCCATCTCCTTGCGGGCCAAGCTGACCTGTTCCCCCGCAAAACGGGTCATGCGGAGAACGACCTCATTCTCTCCCTGTTTCAGCGGCAGCGCGCCTTCCAGCCAGACCCGATGGCAGTTCAACTGGGCTTGGGGCGGCGCGGTGTTGATCGTCTCTGCGCCCAAAGTCGTGCCGTTGGCCGCGACTTCGAAACGCGAGCCCGCCTCCGTCGTCCGGTAGAGGACGGCGATCCTGTATTCGGCAACTTCGGGGGCGCGCACCGACCAGGTTAGAGCGTCTCCGTCGTCGTCGAACCCATAAACCGAAGCCATGTGAGTGGGGATCGGCTCAATCGCGGCATGGCGCAGCGAGCCGGCCAACTGCCCGCGAAACGCCATGATCGTGGTGATGTCGTCGGGGCGAAGGTCGAGGGTCTTCGGCGCCCAGATTGGGTCGATCTCGCGAACAAATGGCTCGGCGCCTTCGGGCGACGGGGGGTTCATCCGGGTTCCTCCGCAAAGGTTGCTGGTTAGGGCGGGCAGCGCGAAGCAGGCCGTCGCGCCCGCGCGCAGGAATTCGCGGCGGGAGACGGGAAGGCTCGGCAATTGTCTGTGCCCGGCGGGGTTCTGGTGTTGCCGCATGCCAATCAGTCCTTCTTTCCTCATTGTGGTTCGGTTTGGGTTGATGACGCCTTCTGCCGTTCAACGCCAACAAATGCAGTCGTTACTCAACACGTGGAGCGACTCCGGGGACCGGGCCCTTTCCCTCGCGGCGGACGCAAGGAACTCCCGCCGTGTGGTCTTCGAGGACATGCAACTCCCTTCTTTCTCCCACTCCCGCGCGCGGATGGGCGCCGGAACGGGAATGCAATGCCCGACGGCGAATCAAGAGCCGAGCAGACCGCCTTCCCGGATCATCTTTCCGGCTTCGCGCAAAGCCGCGCTGTCATCGGGATGGATCGAGCCGTCGCCGCGCGGACCGGTGTTGAGCAGCAGGTTGTAGCCCTTGGAGTGAACCGCGCGCAGGGACTTGAGGACTTCGTCCGCGCTGATGTGACGCGCGCCATCGACGTTGAGCCATTGGCCCTTCTCCTGCATCACTGTGCAGATCTCGACCGGCTTGTCCTTGAGCTTCTCCCAAGCCTCCGCGGACTGCCTTCGGCGCACGCGTTCGAACCGAAACTCCGGCGCCAGGAAGTCCTCCTCGCCCAGCACGCCGTTCTTGAACGAGATGAGGCATTGCGGCTGAAGCGAACGGATGAGGGCGAAAGTCTCGCCGAGGCGCGCGTATCTCTCCGGCTCCGTGTAGGTATGCCTGAAGTCGTCGAACCAGACGCCGGCGAGCGGCCCGTATTGCGTCAGCAATTCGCGCAGCTGCGTCTTGTTGGTCTCGAGAATGTCGTCGTCGGTGCGCGCGGTTTGAGGCGGCACATAGACAAAGAAGCCCAGCCCGCGCTTGTGGCAGGCTTCGGCCATCTCGCCAACCAGGTCGCGTTTTGCGGGCGAGTTGACGCTGCTGAAGTCGGTGGTTGAGGTACGATAGAGGCACATGCCGCCGAGGTGGGCAGTCGTCAGATTTACATAACGCATCTGCGCGGCGAGGGCGAGGTCGGCGATCGCATCCGCGTCGAACTTCTCGGCGGTGAACTGTTTGAACTTCTCCTTCCAGTCAATGCCGCCCTTTATGATCTCCGGCTTCCCACCCGGGATCAGACTGCCCAACGTATAGTGAAGGAAAAGGCCATACTTGGCATCGACGAACCACCGCAGAGCCGCCACCCGCGGATCGCGCCCATAGGCCTCTTCGTAGCCTTTGAGATAGGAGGGGACGACGCTCGATGCGGCGCTCATGTTTGCCTCTCCGCACAGGCCGTTGACGACGGCCGGAAGCGCGAAGCAAGACGTCGCGCCCGCGCGCAGGAACTCACGGCGGGGCGTGCCATCTTCAGTCGGGGATCCTTGCGCGCCGAGACGACCGCCTTCTCGCATAGCGATGGACTCCCATCTCCTGTTTTCCGCGAACCTGAAGAGAAACAGAATCCCCTTGCTGGGGGACCGATAGAGGTCATTGGCGCTCCTCAGGGAGACAGCGTGAGTCCAACACGGCCGGCGCCCTGTGCCCTCGGCGCCCTCACGAGCCCGGAACAGTGAAATTGCCCTTATTCGTCCGAATAATGGACCCGTACGAAACGCTGCCGTTTGTCGGATCGTAGGCAGACCCAGTTCCGCCGGAGATGATAGGTTGGATTACTCCACGACGGTAAAGACCGGGACCACTGCTCAATAGCGACCACGTGTAGCCCATCTGGTAACAGGTCTT
>JAPLSS010000397.1 GCA_026398515.1 Candidatus Sumerlaeota bacterium
GGACGACCCAAGGCCAGGCCAGCCGGAGGAATGACGCGCGCGGCCCGCTTTGCCGGGCGGGACCCGCGTCAATACAACGGACGGCCCAGGGCGCGGTACACCCGGGCGATTAGGGTCTGGTAGTCCATGAGCTGCTGATTGTAGTCCACCTGGGCGTTGAAGAAGTTGTCCTGCGCCTCCTGGACCTGGTTGACCGTGCGCTCGCCCCACTTCAGCAGTTCGGTTTCCTGCTGCAGGGTGAACTCGGCCTGCTGCACCTGCTCGCGCAGAATCTTGATCGTGTCCTCGGCCGTCGACAGTTGGCGCAGCAAGGTGTCGATCTCCCCGACAACGCTGCGCTCGGTGATCGTGCGATTGGTTTTGGCGGTCTCCAGGTCCCACCCGGCGCGTTTCTTCGTTTCGATGCGCCGGATGTTCTGGAGCGGCACGACGACCTGCAAGCCGGCGTTCCACGTGCGCCGGTCGTCCTGATCCATCGCGGCGTCAAGGTCCGGCCCGACTTCGCGGTCCGCGTAGCCGGCGGAGAAGTCGAGGTTGGGCAGCGTGTCGTTCTTCGCCAGCTCCAACGTGATCTCGGCGGAGCGGATGTTGATGTCGGCCAGCATCATCTCGGGGCGGTTGGCCATGGCCTCATGGACCGCCGCGTCGCGCTCGGGAACGCCCGCCAGCTTGGCGTCGAGGACCTCGCCCGTCGGCTCGCGGAACGAGATCGGCGTAGTCAGCGCCAGCCCCACGGCGTCCAGCAGGTCCTCGATTTGATTCTTGTACGTATCGCGCAGCTGGACGGTGTTGGCCTCTTCTCTCAGGTAGGCCACGCGCGCCTTGGCGATTTCGCTCGGGATTTTCATTCCCAATTCCACCAACAGTTCCGTGTCGGTGATCAAGCGCTTGCGCACATCGAGGGCGGCCAGGCGCACCTCGGTGACGCTCAGCGTGCTGATGATGTTGTAGAAGCTCGTAATGACATCCATGGCCACGTTGCGCCGGTTGACGGAGTCCGACAACTCGGCGCTCATTTCGTTCAAGCGGCCCTGGCGGACCGGGGCCAGCCCCACGTCGAACCCCCCGCCCCGCAGGAGCGGCTGGGTCAGTTCAGCGTTCACGCTGCCGGTGTAGTCCCGGACCTGGGTGTCGGAGAAGCCGTCACGCATGTGGCTGTGCGTCCGCTGGCGGATGACGTCTTCGGAGACGGTGAGTTTTCCGCCCGTCGGAATGTTCTGCGTCAGATCCACGCCGGCGCTGCGCGTCACGGTCGTCGTTCTGGCCAGGGTCGGCCCGGCGTTGGCCCGGCTGTCCTCGTACAACGTCTCGCCCACCAGGTTGGCGAAGGGGATGAAGTCCGACTTGGCCGCGAAGTACTGCGACTTGGACTTCAGGACGCTTCGCTCGCTGTTCTTCAGCGAGTAGTTGTTGGCCTCGGCGAGATCGATCACCAGTTGGAGCGTCGCGCGCTCGTACGGCGACCCCTTCACGCTGTCCTCGAGCGCCTTGCGCCAGTCCAGGGTGGCCGTCGAGGCGGTTTCGGGAGGGAGAACCGAGTAGCGGCTGCCCTTCGGCGGCTGTTGAACCAGATCGCGAAAGGCGCCCTTCTCGCCCACGGCGGCGACCGCCTCGCCCGGAGCGGCGGCCTCGGAGGCGGCGCCCGGCGATTCCGCTCCCTGCGACTCGGCGGGGATGGAAGTCGATTGCGAACTGGCCGGCCCAGCCTGCCATTTCGGCGAGGCGCCCGACTCTTGCGCGCCCACGAGGCCGCAAATCAGTAGCCAACAGAACGCGCCCAATGCCCAGGCGGGCAATGGCATGCGCAACACCCACGCTCGGCGGATCATGGCGGCGCCGCTTCCTTCGTGGAGAGAGATTCAACGATGATTCGCGCGCAAACTATCTCGCCCATCGCCAAAGCGCAACCGAATTCTCACGGCCTGCGTCGTCAGGGATGCGCCCCGTCTTCAGAGATTCCTGTGGCCGTTAATGGTCCTGCCCCAACTCGTCCTGCCTTGGTTCAGCGCCATTTCGCGACACGACAACAGGCAGGACGATTCAGGGCAGGACGATTCAGGGACAGCGGCTCATGCCCGCCCGGGACACCCGGAAACGCACGGAAATGGGGAGTATGGAGTCCCGCGTTCAGGCGGTTCGTCAGCGGAATCTTTGATGCCTGGCCTCGACTCGGTGCGCGGCATTCCGCTAC
>JAPLSS010000976.1 GCA_026398515.1 Candidatus Sumerlaeota bacterium
CGAGACGGTCAAGCGGCTGCGGGAACGCATGGACGGACTTCTGCGGAAAGTCGAAGCGCTGGGCTTTTCGCGCGAGCAGGTCTTGAAACAGAGCCTCATCACCCCTGCCTGCGGTCTGGGAACACGGTCGCCCCAAGCCGCCGCGCGGGCCCTCGCGCTCACCCGCGACCTGGCCGCCGACCTTGCCAAGGCGATTTAACCGCAGAGGGCGTAGAGAGCGCAAAGAACGGCGGCAATAGGTAACGGCAAACGACATGTGTTGTGAGCCGCCCGCGCGCCGATTGTGAGCCGCGGGCCCAGTTAGCCGCCCCGCTTGCGGCCCCCCCCCGCTTGCGGGGCGCCACCGGAAGGAGTAACATCCACACACGGAATAGCGCTGCTGCTGCGGCACGGCTGGATATCCGAATCGCGTTTCTGTGGCACCTGGTGCAAGAGTCGGGAAGGGGTCACAAGAAGGATATGAGAAAACGGAGGGTGTCTCCGATGACACGCTTCACCCCAATTGCCGTCCTGCTTGTAACTGCTCCGTGGCTTCTCACCGCATGCGATAGAACGGAGTCCCCTGACGATCCGGGCTCCATCGCTTCCAAGGTCTTCGATCCGCAGGCCGAACTTGAGTTGCAGCCACAGGTCCGCGACTATCTGGCTTCGCTGGAGGAGGAGCCGGCGATTCCCCCCGAACATGTTGCCGAGATGAAGCGGTGGCGCCAGCGGCAGGAGATCCCCGCTTCCCTGGAAGAGATTCTGCAAGGCTTTCGCTCAGATGCCGGAGTAGGCACCTTCGGGGTTCAGGTCGAAGGCGCCTTCGTGGGAGGTGCCGCCCAGCCCGGTTCCTTCTACCTCAAGTCGCTTGTCGTTTCGGAACAAGCAAGCGTCGAAGACCTCAAACATCTGGCCGATGACGAACTGCTCATCCTCCGCCTCATGGCCGTACTGTGCCTGGCCCGCACGGCGCCGCGCGAGGCCATGCCCGTACTCCTGTCACGGCTGACCAGCCAGGAGGAATTCGTGTGCTTTCCGGGGGGATGCTGCGGCGAGTACATGACCGAGGGAGAGTTTGCCTGGAACCTCCTGCACAATCGCCGGTACTTGGACGGCGTCTATCCGGATCAGCCTCTCCTTCCGTCAGGCAACCTTCTGGACACCGATCTGCGGCTGCTGGCGTCGGAGGCGCACACCCACCTGCATGCCACGATTGTCCGTTACTGGGATTGTCGCGCCCAATGGCTGCCGCCGGAACTAAAGGAACGGTGGGCCCAAAGGCATACCGATTGAGCCATCACCCGCCGCCCGGATTCGGGGACGTCCTCGCGCCTCCTTTCGTCCTGCGGTCCGCAAACCATGAGGCTGTCCCACGGGGCAGAGGCGCGGACGACGACCATCTCCCAGTCGGGGCAGGCGCGGCGGGAATTTGTGAGGCACCGGCTTCACCAAACCTACGCCAGGCAGGCGGATTTTGGCGCCGTGAGTGCCGGAGGTACGTTTGATCTCTAGCCACGGGCGCGAGCCCGTGGAACCGAAGGTGTTGCCCCCTTTTTTTCACAAGCCCCGTAGGGGCGCTTGAACTCAATCGCCCCTACGGGGCTCCGGGAAAATATAAACAAAAGATTATTGTTCACCTCTTTCCCTTTCCACGGGCTTCCGCCGCCGTCCCGGCGCGCCGGGACTATGGCGGATGGGTGCGCCCGTGGCTATCGTCAGGCGCCGCTCCGCGGCTTTGGACTCAGTTCAGTTGGTAATGCTTCCGCAAGATCCACTCGGCGGTGACGAGCGTCAGGAACACCGCAAAGAGGATGCCGAAAAGGCCCGGCACCGTCTGGATGCCGAGTTCGCGGTGGATGTCTTCCTTGATGGTGCGGCTTCGAAGGCGCTGGACGAGGTCGCCGAAGTTCGCCGGCTCGTAGTACTCGCCGCCGGTCGCCTGGGCGAGTTGCTTCAGCAGCGCCGCGTCGATGCCGAGACGATCAAACTCCTGATTGGGCCGGCCGACAACGAAAGCATCCTCGGCGATGCCGAGGCGCTTGCCGTCCTTTCGCGCCTCGACGAGGATTTTGTACTCGCCGGGATCGGGCGGGTCGAGTTTCGCTTCATACATGCCGACCGAACCGGGCACGAGGACCAGGGGAAGCGGC
>JAPLSS010000776.1 GCA_026398515.1 Candidatus Sumerlaeota bacterium
CCCTCGTTGAAACGAGGGGTTAATGAAAAGACCCAAGAGGTTCGCCCCATGTCCGACTCCCCTATCACCCTCCGCGAAACGCCGACACCCCAGGACCGCGAGAGCATCCGCGAAATCCTCGAGTCCACCGGCTTTTTCTACCCCGACGAGATTGAAACCGCGATGGCGCTGCTCGACGAACGGCTCGCGCGCGGCGTGGCCAGCGGCTATCATTTTCTGTTCGCCGACCGGGACGGCCGGACCGTCGGCTATGCGTGCTTCGGCCCGATCGCGTGCACGCGCGCGAGCTACGAACTCTTTTGGATCGGCGTGCGCGAAGACTGCCGCGGACAGGGGATCGGCAAGCAATTGCTGCGGGAAACCGAGACGATCATCCGCGGCATGGGCGGCGGGCGCGTCTACATCGAAACCTCGTCGCGCGAGTTGTATGTTCCCACGCGCGCCTTTTACCTGAGGGCCGGGTACCGCGAAGAGGCGACTCTGCAGGAGTTCTATGGCCCCGGCGACGGGAAGGTCATCTACGTGAAAGCGTTCGGCGAGTAAGGGAACGTTCTTCGGTTTTGGATTTCGGGAACAAGTTTCGCTCCCGCCTCACGACCGTACCTATTTGGGCGCCTCGTCGGACACCGGCGGGGTTGAACGGCGGGCGAAGGCCGTCTTGGCCAGAATCGAAAAATCCAGCCACCACGACCACTCTTCGATGTAGCGGATGTCGTAGCGCACCCGCTGCTCGATCGACCCGTGCGGCCCGCACAGGCCGTTGACCTGCGCCCAGCCGGTAATGCCCGACTTGACCTTGTGCCGCGCCATGTAACGCGGGATCGATTCCTTGAAGCGGCTGACGAAGAACGGGCGTTCGGGCCGCGGCCCCACCAAACTCATGTGCCCCAGCAGGACGTTGATCAACTGCGGCCATTCGTCGATGCGGCATTTGCGCAAGGTCCGTCCGATGCGCGTCTCGCGCGGATCGTTCTCGCGCGCCATGATCGGCCCGGTGGCCTCTTCGGCGTCCTGGACCATGGAGCGGAACTTGATGATCTTGAACAGACGCCCGTCGACGCCCATGCGCTCCTGAAGATAAAAGGCGCTGCCCGGCGAATCGCGCCGAATGAGCCAGGCGATCGCCGCCATGGGCGCGGCCAGGACCGCCAACGCGACGCCGGAGACCCCGACGTCGAATAGGCGCTTGAAGAAGGCGTTCCAGCCGGTCAACGGCGTCTCGTGCAGACCGAGGAACGGCACGCCGTCGATTTCCTCCACCACCACGCCGGAGAAGATCATCTCGGTCACGTCGGGGACGATCCGGAATTCTACCAGATCCTTCTCGCATTGCGCGAGCAGTTGGTTTAGCCGCTCGCCGCGCAAGTCCGGCTGCGCCACGATCACCTCGTCGATCTGGTGCGTGCGGATAAGGTGCGGCAGGTCCTTGCCGGAGCCGAGGATCGGGCTCTTGGCGCCCAGCGAGTGTTCCGGCGACCCGTCCGGCAGCACGAAGCCGACCACGTGGCGGCCCGCCTCGGGGAAACGCCGCAGCGACTTGGCCGCCTGCCGCGCGACGGGGCCGCCGCCGACGATCAACGTGCGCGCCATGGCCAGCTGGTGGTGGCGGCGCAGGTGGTGGACCAGCCGGTCCGCCGCCCACCGCGCCATGACCACCGACACGAACGTGCTCGCCAGCCAGGCCGTGGCCACCGCGCGCGAATACTCCGCCGCCGCCGCCGGGCGAAACGCCGAAGCCGGCCGCGCGAAAAACACGTAAGCCAGAAACAACCCGGTCGCGCCCAACGCGGCCTGGAAGATTCGGCCCACGCCCTTCCAGTCCAGCACGCGTCCCCGCCCCGCGTAGAGTCCCAACGCCCTCAGCGCCAGCGCCCAGGCCGCCAGCGCCACCGGAATCAGCCGCAGATAGTCGCCCAGCGCGTAGCCGCCGCGCGGAGGGAAGAAGTGGGCCAGCGCATGAAAACGCAACACGTAAGCCGCGATCGACCCGGCGGCGACGGACAGCATGTCGAGCGCGAAGATCGTGGCCAGGAGCCACGGGGGCTGGCGTTTGCGGTTCATGTGGTTCGATGGCCGGAAGAATGCGGCGCCAGGCGCCGATTCGCGGGAAGGATGCCCCACGAGCGCGCGGGCCGTCAATGGACGAAGTAGGCGGCGTGGACGGAGTGGACGGCATGGACAAGATGGACGAGATGGACGGGGTGGACAGGGCCGACGGATCCGACAGGTCAGACAAGTCCATTCCGTCCATCCCGTCCATCCCGTCCATCTTGTCCATCCCGTCCATTCCTGTCCAGATCCGCCGGCCCTTCAAACCGCACCCCCGCCAGCACCGCCGCGCCGACGACGAAGAAGACGATGAGCGAAAGGATCGCCGGGCGGCTGGAGCCGGCCAGCGATCCGACGATGGCCATGATCGCCGGGCCGAGGATGCCGGCGAACTTGCCGCTGATGTTGTAGAAGCCGAAGAACTCCGCCTCTTTGCCCTTGGGAACCAACGTCGCGTACATCGAACGCGACAGCGCCTGCGAGCCGCCCTGCACCAGCGCCACCGCCAGCCCCAGCGCGTAGAAGTGCCAGATCTCGCGCATGAAAAAGGCGAACACGCAGATCCCCGAGTAGATCGCCAGGCACGCCAGGACCGAACGTTTGGCCCCGACGCGCTTGGCCGAGGCGCTCCACAACAGTGTGCACGGGACGCCGACGAACTGCACCATGAGGTAGACAGCCAGGATGTGCAGCCAGGGGTTCATTGGAACTTCATAGCCCAGGATGCGCAGAGGCGGGCTGCCGGCCTTCGCGCGGAAGATTTCCGCCGCGTAGATGGCCGCCATTTTGATGATCGTGCCGAAGCCGTCGCTATAGAGCCAAAAAGCCACCAGGAACTTGAGCAACTCGCGGTAGCGCCTGAGCTCGCGAAAAGTCTGCCCCAAACGCTCGAAGGCCACGCGCGGAGCAAAGGCCCCGGCGCGTTCGGCGCACGGCGGCTCAGGCACGCGACGAAAGAGCGGAATGGCAAAGACGACCCACCAAACCGCGACGGCGAAGAACGAGATCCGCATGCCCACGATCGGGAATGACGCCTGTCCTGGGACGGGGCTCTGTTGAGGCAGCTTGTACATCGCCCCGATGGCCAACGCCAGCATCAACCCGCCGCCCAGGTAGCCCAGCGCGTAGCCGCCCGAGGAGACTTGGTCCAGTTTCTCGCGCCGCGCGACGGACGGCAGCAAGGCGTCGTAGAAGACGTTCGCGCCGTTATAGCCCAGGCTGGCCAGGATGAACAGGAGCGCGATCATCCACCACCAGCTTGGCGGGCAGAAGGCGAACAGCGCCGTGGCGAGCACGCCGAGCGCGGCCAGTCCCCCAAGGCAGGCCTTCTTGCGCGCGGTGGCGTCGGAGATCGGTCCGAGCAAGATGGCCGCCGCCGCGACCAGCGCCATCGAGATCGCCGAGGTCGCGGCCCACAGGCCGGTGGCGACATAGGCGCGGTCTTCCGGCAGCGTGGCCAGCGACACTTTGCTGAAATAGACCGGCAGGCAGGCGCCGAGGATGACCGTAGCGAAGGCCGAGTTGGCCCAGTCATACCACTGCCAGGCCCAGATGCGCCGGCGTTCTTCGCGCGGATCGGTAGTCTCAACGAAGGACAACGCGGTTTGTCCTTTCCTCGACGTGGCGCGCCAAGCGTGGGCTTCTCCACGTGAATCGTCAAGGGAGGAGGCGGTGGCGTGGGCTGGCAGCCCACGCCACCCTAAACGCCGATCTCCGGGAGAATCCCTTATGGGCCCTCGCGGCGCCCAGAAACGAACGAAATCGGGAGTATGGAGTCCCGCCTCTAGGCGGAATGCTCGATGGCCAGCCTCGACGCGAATTGCAGCGTTCCGCCTGAAGGCGGGACTCCATACTCCCGGTTTTCGGAGTGATTGGAACGGAAATGTGGATAAGTCGCGGTTTTCTGGGGACAATCTGTGCATAAAATCAAAGGCGTCGGGGCAAAAAGATTGCGCAAAGTGCGAGAAAAATGTTGACAAATCCGATTGCCTCGCGGGAGGGGCGTTTTGCATCGGTTTCCTCCGTTCAGAGGATGTTTTGTGGACAAAGGAGGCCTTTGCGTGGAAAAGGTGTGGACAGAAAGCGAAGAAATGGCGTAAGTTTATAAAAATCAGTCCCATACAAGATGTGGTCGGCCAAGAGCAAAAAGACCCTATATCTTGCGCTCTTTTTCTTGACAACTTGGCCTCGAATGGTTCATGATCAGCGGCTGTGGGTGAGGGAAAGGGCGAATGTCTGCCAGCTGCTCAAACGGCATTTCGCTCTGGCTGAGTGGTTGTTTTTCCATTCCTATCTCGCTGGTTGACTCTCTAATTCCTTATCTCGCTGGCAGCCCCAAAGGAGATGCCCAATGAGTATCCGTCGCTTGTTCACTACCCCGGGCGTCGACCCGCTCGACCGCGTCGACTACGAAAAACGGTCTTCCGTGATCACGAATCCCGACGGATCGGTGGTGTTTCAGATCCACAACGCCACCGTGCCGAAGGAGTGGTCGCAGTTGGCCACCGACATCGTGGCCTCGAAGTATTTTCGCAAGGCCGGCGTGCCCACGCCCGAGGGGAGAGAGACAAGCGTCCGCCAGGTCGTCACGCGGTTGGCCCGCACGATCCGCGAAGCGGGCGAGGCGCTCGGCGGCTACTTCGCGAGCATCGAGGAGGCGAGGGCGTTCGAAGCCGAGCTGGCGCATATTCTCGTGCATCAGATCGGCGCCTTCAACTCGCCGGTCTGGTTCAACCTCGGCCTTTACCACCGCTACGGCATCGCCGGCAGCGGCGGCAATTTCCATTGGGACGCGGAGCAGGGCGAGGCCGTCGAGATTAAGAACAACTACGAGTGGCCGCAGTGCTCGGCGTGTTTCATCCAGTCGATCGACGACAGTTTGATGTCGATCTTCGAGCTGCTGAAGAACGAGGCCAAGATCTTCAAATACGGCTCGGGCACGGGCACGAATTTCTCGCTCCTGCGCGGCAAGCAGGAGCCTCTGTCCGGCGGGGGCACCTCCTCCGGGCTGATGTCGTTCCTCGAGGTCTTCGACCGCGCCGCCGGGGCCACGAAGTCCGGCGGCACGACGCGGCGCGCGGCGAAGATGGTCTGCCTCGACGCCGATCATCCGGAGATCATGGACTTCATCACCTGGAAGATGCGCGAGGAGCAGAAGGCGCAGGCCCTGATTCGCGAAGGCTGGTCGGCGGACTTCAATGGCGAGGCGTACCACACGATCTCCGGCCAGAATTCGAACAATTCCGTGCGCCTGACCGACGAGTTCATGCATCAGATTCTGCGCAAGGGCGAATGGAACACCCGCTACCGGTTGTCGAGCGAGATCTGCGAGACGTTCGACGCCGCCGACCTGTTCGACCAGATTTGCGAAGCCGCCTGGGCGTGCGCCGATCCCGGCGTGCAGTTCGACACCACCATCAACGACTGGCACACGGGGTCGAACACCGACCGCATCCACGCCTCGAACCCGTGCTCGGAGTTCATGTTCCTCGACGACACGGCCTGCAACCTCGCCTCCATCAACCTGGTCAAGTTTCTGCGCGCGGACGGGTCGTTCGACATCAATGCGTATCGCCACGTCATCGAAATCCTCTTTGCCGCCCAAGAGATCCTCGTCGATTTCTCGTCCTACCCGACGAAACGCATCGCCGAGAACTCGCATCGGTTCCGTCCGCTGGGGCTGGGCTATGCGAACCTGGGCGCGCTGCTGATGCAGCTGGGCATCGGCTACGACAGCCCCGAAGCGGTGGCGCTGTGCGGCGCGCTGACGGCGATCATGACCGGCCACGCCTACGCCGCCTCGGCGCGCCTGGCCGAGAAGAAGGGGGCGTTCGAAGGCTTCGCCGCCAACCGCGAGCCGATGCTGCGCGTCATCCGCAAGCACCGCGAAGCGGCCCAAGGCATTTCCGCGGAGTTTTGTCCGAGCGGCCTGCTTGAAGCGGCGCGCCAGGAGTGGGACGAGGCGCTGCGATTGGGCGAGAAGGTCGGCTATCGCAACGCGCAGACCACCGTGCTGGCGCCGACGGGGACGATCGGGCTGCTAATGGACTGCGACACCACGGGGATCGAGCCCGACTTCTCGTTGGTCAAATTCAAGAAACTCGCCGGCGGCGGCTATTTCAAGATCGTCAACGCTTCGGTTCCCAAGGCGTTGCGGCGCATGGGCTATAGCGCCGAGCAGATCGCCGCGATCATCGAATACGTCGTCGGCCGCTTGAGTTTCGACGGTTCGCCGATCATCAACCGCCAGTCGCTGGCCGAGCGCGGCATGACCGAAGGCGAAATCGCGGCGGCGCAGGCGGCGCTGGCCGGCGCGTTCGACCTGCCCTCGGCTTTCGGGCCGCACATCATCGGCCCCGAGCCGTACGTGCGCCTGGGTCTGAACCCGAAGGACTCGTCGGGCGCCGATTGCCTGGCGCGTCTCGGCTTCTCGCGGGACCAGATCGAGGAGGCGGAATTCGACGTCTGCGGGCGCATGACGGTCGAAGGCGCGCCGTCTCTGCGCGACGAGCATCTGCCCGTGTTCGATTGCGCCAACCCCTGCGGCCGCCTGGGCAAGCGCTTTATTCCGCCGATGGGCCACCTGCGCATGATGGCCGCCGCTCAGCCGTTCATCTCCGGCGCCATCTCCAAGACGGTCAACGTGCCCAACGACACGACCGCCGAAGAGATCCGCGAGATCTACATGGAAGGCTGGCGCATGGGATTGAAGGCCATCGCCCTCTATCGCGACGGCTGCAAGGCCAGCCAGCCGCTTTCGTCGAAGGCCACGCAGGAGAGCAAGGAACCGCTCGAACTCGACGCGGAGGAGCCGGCCGGGGAAGAGCCGCGGCCGGCGCCGGAGGCCCCGGCCAAGCTCGCCGCGGCGCCCGTGGCGGCCTCGGCCTCGGGCTCCTGGCCTCACAAGGCGCATCGGCGCCGTCTGCCCCGGCGCCGCAAGGGCATGACGTTCGAGGCCAAGGTTGGCGGCCACAAGGTCTTCCTGCGCACCGGCGAATACGAAGACGGCTCGCTGGGCGAGATCTTCATCGACATGCACAAGGCCGGCGCGGCGCTGCGCTCGATGATGAACTGCTTCGCCATCAGCGTGTCCAAGGGTTTGCAATACGGCGTGCCGCTCGAGGAGTTCGTCGACACGTTCGTCTTCACCCGCTTCGAGCCGCAGGGCACGGTCGACCATCCGAACATCCGCATGGCCACCTCGGTCATCGACTACATCTTCCGGCTGCTCGGCCTGGAGTACCTCGGCCTGACCGATTTCTGCCAAGTCAAGCCCGACAGCGACGCCATTCCCGAGCAGACGGTCACCGACGCGGCGTTCGACGTGATGGATGCCGAAACGCGGCGCGCCACGGCGTCGCCCGCGCCGTCGGGTTCCAATCGCGGCAACGGCCACGGGAACGGGCATGGGACGAGTCATGGACACGCCGAAGCGGCGGTCGGCCCCGTTAGCGGCACGGATCCGGCGCTGGAAGACGGCTTGGGCGAAGCCTCGTGCTGCCAGCAGGCGCAGCCGGCGGTGAAGGCCGTCGTCAAGGACCAAACAGCCCTTTCACGCCATCTGAAGCGCATGATGGGCGACGCGCCGTTCTGCGACGTCTGCGGCAACGTCACGGTCCGCTCCGGCGCCTGCTACAAGTGCGAGAACTGCGGCAACTCGATGGGCTGCTCGTGACAGCGCCTCATGACGCCTCGCGGCACTCGGAAACGAACGAAAATCGGGGGTATGGAGTCCCGCCTTCAGGCGGAATGCTGTAAGCCGGGGTAAAGCCAGCCACCGCGGATTCCGCCTGACGGCGGGACTCCATACCCCCGATTTTCGGACGGAAGGGAGAAGGAATCGAGGACGAAGGACCAAAGAACCGCATTTCGTTCGGGGGGAAAAGGGGTTGGTTCGTCCGTTTGTCCTTCGTCCTTCATCCTTTCTCTTGCGTCTCGGCGCGCAACGGCATACGATGTTTTGCGGTTGTTTTGGAGCGTTTCGTTGGATCAACGGGACATTCGGATTTGCCGGGGAGGGTGGGGACAACCCGCTACACCCCCTAGCTGAACAACCCCTCTTCCCTTGAACCCTGCGCGGGCAGGGCAGGCCGTTGGCGGCGACGCCGGCGGCCTGGGGTCAACTCCAGTTCCCCCCTCAACGCTGACACCGTTCCCATCTCCCCGGCAAAGTTGTCAGCGCGTGTTTGTATCTGATTCTTCGATTTTCAACTTGAACCGCGAGGAAACCCGCGGAACCCAGCGGACTAGAGAGGGGGAGGCAAACCCATGCGCCCTCCCTCCGGGCGCATCCCGCCGTGTAGCTTCGAATGAGGAAGAATGCGCGAAGCGCTTTGGAGTGCGCGCGGCTGGGAAGCTACATCACGGGACGCGCCCCCCTCCCTCCGACGGAGCTTCAGGAGCCTTGACATTTTCGGATGTCCGGTGAACTTTGAGTGTCGCGGCGGCTCGTTCTCAGCGCGCAGGGACCATCCCATCTTCACCACGGACCAGAAGACGCCGAGGCCGGCGGATTCGGACCGAACCGCCGAAGGGGGGCTGCGTGCGCCCGCGACGGCCCCGCCGCCATGCCTGTTGGGGGTGTCTGCAATGAGATGTCGCAGGTTCGTATCGCTGGTGTGCGCGGCCCTTTTCGCGTGCGCCGCTCTTTCCGCCCTTGCCGCTGAACCCGGCGCGCCGCCCGAGAAAGGGCAAGCCCAGGCCATCCTCGACGCGACTGGCGTCAAGGGCGGCGTCATCATCCACGTCGGCTGCGGCGACGGCCGACTGACCGCCGCGCTGCACGCGAACGACAGTTACGTCGTTCAAGGCCTGGACGCCGACGCGAAGAACGTCGATGCGGCTCGAAAAAACATCCAGACGCTTAGCCTTTATGGCAAGGTAACAGCCGAGCCGTGGTCCGGCAAGCAACTGCCCTATATTGAGAATTTTGCCAACCTCGTCGTGGTGGAGGACGCCAACGCGGTCCCCATCGACGAGGCGATGCGCGTGCTGGCGCCGAACGGCGTGGCCTACGTGAAAAGCGGCGGCCCTTCGGCCCCTTCGACAGGCTCAGGGCTGGCAGGCTCAGGGCAGGGCCAATGGACGAAGGCCGTCAAGCCGCGCCCCCAGGACATCGACGAATGGACGCACTACCTGCACGACCCCAGCAACAACGCCGTGGCGCACGACAAGGAGATCGCCCCGCCGACCCGCTTGCAGTGGATCGAAGGGCCGCGCACGTCGCGCCACCACGACCACATGTCGGCCATCAGCGCCATGGTCTCGGCCAACGGGCGCAATTTCTACATTTTCGACGAATCCCCGCGCGAGTCGATCCTGATCCCCTCGGAGTTCCGGCTGGTGGCGCGCGACGCCTTCAACGGCGCCGAACTGTGGGAACGCCCCATCGGCCCGTGGGAGACCCAGCTGCTGCCGCTCAAAAGCGGCCCCTACATGCTGACCCGCCGGCTGGTGGCCGCGGGCGACCGGGTGTATGCGACGCTGGCGCTGGACGCGCCGTTGACCGCCATCGACGCCGCCACGGGACAGACGGTCCTCACCTACGAGGGGACCGCGGCGACCGAGGAGATCATCCTTCTGGATGGCACGCTCTACTTGATCGTGGCCGACCCGGCGCAGGTGCATGGCAACCCGGACAATCGCCCTTTGAAGACCCTTACGGAGGCCGTGAGCCTGAAGTCGGATCCCTCGTGGGGCGCCTCGCCACGGGCGGTGATGGCCGTGGACGCCGCCACCGGGGCCATCAAGTGGCGGGCGACATCGCCCGTCGTTCCGATGACGCTGGCGGCGGATAGCCAGGGGGTGTACTTCCACGACGGCGGCAAGATCATCTGCCTGGACCCGGCCACCGGCCAGCTGCGCTGGCAATCGCCGCCGATCCCGGTGCGCGAGTCGATGTTCAGCAAGGACTCGACGACCTTGGTCGTGAAAGACGGCGTCGTGCTCCTGGCGGGCGGGGAAATCTCCCAGGTTGCCGCCAAGAGCCAGGACGGCGCCAAACGCCAAGCCGTCCCACGGCGCGCAGGCGCCGCAAAGTCGGCAACCGCCACAAAATCGAAAGGCGCCGCAAAATCGGCAGGCCCCGCGAAACTCGCGGAGGCTGCGAAAACGCCGGAAGACGCCGAGGCAGCGGACGCCGCGGAAGCGGTGGATGGCGGCGCAGCCGCCAAGCGCGGCCTCGGCAGGCAGACCGGCCTGTGCGCGGTCTCGGCCGCCGATGGCTCGCTGCTGTGGAGCGCCTCCGAGCCGTACACGTGGGGCGGGGCGCTCATGGACGTTCTAGTGACGGACGGCCTGGTGTGGAGCGGCGACGTGGCCTCCGGCTCCAATTCCGGGACGATGATCGGCCGCGACCCGCGCACCGGCGAGATCAAGAAGCAGTTCCCTCCCGACGTCGACATCTTCTGGTTCCATCATCGCTGCTACCGGGCCAAGGCCACCGACAACTTCCTGCTCTACTCGCGCACGGGCATCGAGTTCGTCGATCCCGAGGAGGAGCATTGGATCACCAACCATTGGGTTCGCGGCGGCTGCCTGTACGGGATCATGCCGTGCAATGGACTCGTCTACAACCCGCCACATCCCTGCGCCTGCTACAGCGAAACGAAGTTGTATGGCTTCAACGCCGTCGCGCCGCCGTCGAAGACATGGACCCCGCCGCGCGAAGTCCCCGACGACGGTCGCCTCCAATCCGCCCCTGCCGCGGCTCAAATCGAAAACCCAAAACCCCAAATCGAAAATCCTTCCGACTGGCCGACCTATCGCCACGACGCCGCGCGCAGCGGCGCCACCGCGGCCGCCGTGCCGACGGCCGGTCTGAAGAGGAATTGGCAAACCGAACTCGGCGGCCGGCTGACCCCGATGACCGTCGCCGGCGGCAAGGTGTTCGTCTCGTCCATCGACACGCACACGGTTCACGCGCTGGACGAAAAGACCGGCAAGGCGCTCTGGTCGTTCACCGCCGGCGGGCGAGTCGATTCGCCGCCAACGATCTGGCGGGGACGCGCGCTGTTCGGTTCGACCGACGGCCACGTCTACTGCCTGAACGCCGCTGACGGCCAACTCCTGTGGAAGTTCCGCGCCGCCCCCGAAGAGCGCTTCCTGGGCGCGTACGACCAGATCGAATCCGTCTGGCCCGTTCCGGGAAGCGTTCTGATTCAGAATGACCCTTCGGCAGGCTCAGGGCAGGCGTCGCTGTATTGCGTCGCCGGCCGATCGATGTTCCTCGACGGCGGGCTGCGCATGCTGCGGCTCGATCCGGCGACCGGCCGCAAGATGTCCGAGACGATCATGGACCAGAACGACCCGGCCACCGGCCAGAACCTCCAGAGCCACGTCGTCGGGTTGAACATGCCGGTGGCGCTGCCGGACATCCTCTCCAGCGACGGGCGCTACGTGTACATGCGCTCCTTGCCGTTCACCCTGGATGGGCAGCGCAAGTTCGTGGATTACGTGGACGTGAAGGATCAGCAGGGCGACGACCGGCACCTGTTCAGCCCGACCGGCTTCCTCGACGACACGATGTGGCATCGCTCGTATTGGGTGTGGGGGCGCGCGTGGGCGTCGGGCGCCGGCGGCTATCACAAGGCCGGGACCGTCACTCCCGCCGGACGCGTGCTCGTTTTCGACGATGCGAACGTCTACGGATACGGGCGGCTGCCGCAGTATTACAAGTGGACCACGCCGATGGAGTTCCGCGTGTTCGCTATGAACAAGGATGCGCAGCCGGCTCCGGCCGCCAAAGAGCGGCCCAAGGCCGGCGAACCCATTAGGTCCGAACTCTCGAAAAAGGAGAAAAAGGCCGAGAAGAATGCCGGCCCGGGGCCGTCGGGGCCTGCCGCCGAGTGGAGCGCGGAGGCGCCCGTGCAGGTCTGCGCCGCAACGCTCGCGGAGAAGACGCTGTTCCTGGCCGGGCCGCCCGACGTGGTGGACGAGGAATTGGCCGCGCGGTCGTTCGGCGATCCCGACACGCAGAAACGGCTGGCTGAGCAGGAAGCGGCGTTTGAGGGCAAGAGGGGCGCGATCCTGCTGGCCGTGTCGGCGGCGGAGGGGAAGCCGCTGGCCTCGTACCGGCTCGATTCGACGCCCATCTTCGACGGCATGGCGGCGGCCAACGGGCGGCTCTATGTCACGACGATGGACGGCAAGGCGCTGTGCCTGGGCGCGGGCGAGGGCCAGCCGCTGCAACTCGCGCCGGATGCGACGGCGGCCGGCAAGAAATGAGATCCCCATAATGCCCCCGCAACCGCCCCGCGTGTGCGCCTTGATGGCGCATCCCGACGACATCGAGTTCATCTGCGCCGGAACGCTGATCGCCCTGGGGCAAGCGGGGTGTCCCATCACGATGATCACCATGACCGCCGGCGATTGCGGCAGCCGCGAGCACGACCAGCAGGCCATCGCCGCGATCCGCCGCGCCGAGGCCGCGCGTTCGGCGCGACTGCTGGGCGCGGAGTACGTGTGCCTCGAGTTCGAAGACCTGCGCATCTTCCGCGACAACGATTCGGCGCAGCGGGTGACGGAAGCTCTTCGCCGCGCGCGTCCGGACGTCCTGATCACTCATTCGCCCGTCGACTACATGGGCGACCACGAGGAGACGAGCCGGATGGCCCGCGACGCCTGTTTCTTCGCGCCGATTCCGAACTACCGGACGTTCGCGGCCGACGTGGCGCCGATCCTCGACGCGGCGCCGGCGCTGTATTTCGGCGACCCGATCCAGGGGCGCGATTACTTTCACAACCTGATCGAGCCGCAATTCTACGTCGACATCGCCGACGCCATGGAGAAGAAGGTGGAGATGCTCTGCTGCCATGCCAGCCAACGCGACTGGCTGCGGGCGCAGCACGGCGTGGACGAATACGTAGAAATGCTGAAGGAGTGGAACGCCATGCGCGGGGCCGAGGCCGGCGCGCCGTACGCCGAGGCCTTTCGTCAATACCTCGGCCACGGCTTCCCGCAAGAGAACGTGTTGGCGCGGTGGATCGGCGAAAGAATCAGGACGAAGTAGGCCCGCCTTGCCCTTCGACAGGCTCAGGAACCGCGTCCGAGGCTGGCTTTGGTAGCGGGCGCCGGCATCCAGTCTACCCCGGACATAGTCCCCGAGCGAAGCCGAGGGGCAGGGGAGGCCTACTTCCCCAACGCGGGCGGCGGGGTGGTGGTCAGGCGCGCCAAGGAGACGCGAGTGACCAGCGGAACAAACCCCGCCTTCGCCTCGACCTCATACGCCATCCGGGCGTTGTCCTCGTTGACGCAGTAGTCGACCGTGAACACCGGCAGGCCCGCCTTGAGATACTTCTGATATTGCTCGGTCCATCGCGCGGTCGACGATTCATCCTTGTAGCGGTTGGCGATGTCGCCGCCCTTGGGGCTGTCCCACTTGGCGTTGGCCTTGCCGCGGAAGCAGATGTCCTCGGCGCCGACGCCGTCGATGGCTTTCGCGTAGCGCGGGTCCTCGTCCAATAAATCCGGGGCGTTCTGAGCGACGACGAGGAACTCCGGGTCTTCCTTGCGGGCGGTCTCGCGCAATTCGAGGATGAAGTCGACCATCGCCTGGGCGGGATTGTCGATCCCGGCCTTCTTCGCGGCGGCCTTGACCTTCGGCTCTTCGTAGGCCCCGACCCAGTCCATGTAGATGCCGTCGTAGCCGTCGGCCAGCGCCTTGCGCAGGAGACTGTCCTTGCCGCTGATGGCGATGTCGCGCCATTGCGGGTCCCAATACGCCGCCGGGTAATCCTCGCTCCAGCCGTCGGGATCGGCCATGAGGAGAAACGCGGGAACGCCGGGGCCGTCTTTGGTCGGCGTCTTCCAGTCCGCCTGCCAATAGGTTCGGTACGACTCGGCTTCCGCGACGGAGACATAGGCCAGAACGATCCGGCCAGGCCGCGCGGCCCTAAGACTCTGCACGGCGCCCTTGGAATCCCAGTCTTCGTCGCCTTTGAGCGTGTTGGTCGGCTCCAGGACGATCAGGTCGTAGCCCGTGTTCGCCAGTTCCTCGATCGCGCCTTTGCGGCTGACGTCGTCGATCAGGTACATCCAAGTTTTGGCGTTTTTCAGCCGCTCAAACCGGCTGCCGGCGGCGGGCCGGCTTTGAGCCGGCGTGTCCGCGCCGCGGGCGAGGAAGACGCATAGCGCAAGACAGATCGGAAGAATGGCGAATCTTAGAGATTGTGAAATCCAAAGCATTGGATGATTCCTTTGCTTTGTATGGAGTCCCGTCTTCGAGCGGTTCGTCAGCGAAACGCAACGACTCACGACGAAGACCACTTGAAGGCGGAACTCCCTACTCAATCATTCCAATTCGAACAGATCCACGTCCCACGGCTTGACCGTGGTCTCGCCTTCGTGGCGCTCGCCGGTCAGGAGGCTGCGCCAGCGCGCCGGCTGGCCGTCGATCTCGATGCGCGCTTTCGCCGGCTCCTTGCCCAACCCCACGACATAGCCGAGGCGCCGTCTGCCCCTCTCCGCCGTCCGGAACTCCACCGGCTTCGACGTCTTCCCATCCGGCCCGATGCAGCGCGCGAGGCGTTGGATTCCGGCCCCTTCCAGCGCTTTCTCGAATGCTTGGCTGTCGGCGGCCTCGATCACCACGCCCTGGATCGCCGGCGGATTCGCGATGGGCGTTCCCTGAGGCGTCAAACTCAAGCATTCCTTGCCGATCAGGATCGTCGTCACTCCTTGCCCGGCGAGTCCGGCGACCGCCTCGCGCACGCCGGGGGAGGCGTGGCGCGCTCCGGCGACGACGAGCACGTCGAAGTCCTTGAAGCCGCCGAGCAGCATCTCTTCGGTCGCGAACCCCTGCGGCGCGTCCAGCCAACCGACCGCGTCGTAGGCGGCGATCTGCGTGTCGAGATAGCCGACGTCGAGAATGGCCGACGGCTCCGAATACAGGAACCGGACGCGTGGCGCCGCGTCCTGGAAGGCGGCGATTTCGGGGGCGTGGCGCTGCACGGCGAGACTGTTGCGCCCGAAGGCGTCGAGCAACTGCGGCTGCGCCATGATCGAGCCTTCGAACCATTGCGTCTTCGGCTCCGTCCCCGTGCGCGACCACCACCAGGTCATGTTGGCCTTCATGCCGTGGAGGTACGACAGCGAACGACATGAACGGCAGCGGATAGGCGATGCAATACTGCTTCGATTCCATGGTGGGGCGGGTGTCGCTGCCTTGAATGTCCAGAAAACGCGACAACGCCCAACGGTCGATCCCCTGGTAGTGGCGGCTGACCGACTGCGTCTGCCCCCTCTTGCCCTCGGCGCCTTGCAGCGTGATCTCGTTGGGAATCTTGACGTGCGCCGCCGCGTTGGGATCGCCGCGATGCACGGCGTCGGCCAACGCCTGAATGAAGGCCGTGACGCGCGCCTCGTTCCAGCGGCACCAGTCGGTGTAGGCCGCCGGCTGCCCCGGATCGCGGGTGACGGGCTTGACCTGGTCGAACGTCTGGTAGTCCGAACCCCACGCTTCATTGAGTTTGTCGATCGACCCATAGCGGGCCTGCATGTCGGCGCGGAAGCGGGCCAGCCCGCGCTTCGAGATCTCCTCGTAGTTGGCTTCGTTCCACAGGTGATAGGCGAAGACGCCCGGCTCGGCGGCGAGGCGGCGCGCGGCCTCCTCTTGCGCCTTGCAGGCCAGATCGACCGCCTCCGGGCAGTCGATGTCGAAGTCCATGAAGTGGCCCTTGGTCTTGCGAACGTCGGGGTAGTCCTTGACGAACCAATCCGGAACTCCCAGTTTGCCGGAGACGTCGGACCGAATGCCGAGTGCCGCGGCGGCGCGAATCCGCTCGCGGGCGGCCTCGATCGGCGCGTCCTCCGGCGCCGGCCCTTTGCCGAAGACGCGGCCGGCGCCGCCCGTGCTGGCGCCCGACAAATTGCAGCCCAGGCGCGACAACATGTCGTTGTGGTCGGGGTCCATCTGGTTGAAGCCGATGGGGAACATCAAGCGATCGCCGACGAACCATCCGCCCTCGCGCAACTTGGCTTCCATCGCGTTGGGCGGCTGGACCGGCGGATGCGCGTCGGGCTGGGCCAGGATCGCTTCGGCTTCCTGGATCGCCTTGTCCACCAGCGGGGCCAGGCGTTCGACTTCGCGCTGGGCGAGGGTTTCGTAACCGCCGCGCGCCAGATCGGCCGGAATCCATTCGCCGAACAATTCCGCCGTGGCGAGCGTCACGTCGGGAAAGGCCATGTCGGCCTTCCGGTCGCGGCCCTTGGCGATAAGGTCCCTGAGCGTGTTGACGCGCTCTTCCAGTTGCGCAAGGCCTTTGCGCGTCTCTTCGGCCATGGCGCGAACCGGCAGGATTTCGAACCGCCAATCGCTGGAGAGCTTCCCGGAAGAAACCGCCGCGCGATGGGCGCCGGGCGCCAGGGAACCCGGCTCGAAGACAAAGGGAACCTGCGTGGCGCCGTACGAGGTCGCCGCATCGCGCCGGGCGGTCCGGGCGTCGGCTCCGTCGTCGAGAGTCAACGTCAGCGGCGCCGTTTGCGTTTCCTTGGCCACCGAAACCAACCAGGCCGTCAACTGCAGCGGCGCCGTGTCGGCCACCGGCGCGGGCGGCCCGTCCAAACTAAGTCCGAGCGTTTCGCCGCGCATCAGCAGGAGCGTGCCGAAATCCGCCGGGCGCTTGGCCTTCACGATTCCCGGCGTCCATTCGGCCCACTTCCGGCCGCCGCCGTCGCTGTCGTTGACGACGAGGGAGAATCCGAGGCGCTGGTTGTGCGTCGGCGCGCCCAGGCCGAGGCCGCTCCAGGGAATCGCGGCCTCGATCGCATAGCCATCGGCGGTCTTGGCGAAGCTCGCATGGATGTCTTCGACCGTTAGCGCGCTATCCTTGGGCGCGTAATCAATGTAGACCGGCGGCTTCTCCTTGGCCGTTCCGATGCCGAGCGCGTAGTCGCCTTCCCCGAAGCCGTCCGTCGAGCGCCGGTATTTCGTGTCGATCGCGAATTGAACGCTGTCGCCCTGCCAATAGGGTTCGGACGGATGAATGACGTCGTCGGTGACGTTGACGAGGAGATGGAGAGCATGCGCATCATGACGCAACCCGAACGAGAAACTCAGATCGCGCTCGCCCTTCGAGACCTCGCGTTCCATGACGATGGCTTCGGCGTCGGAGACTTCCACGCTCTTTCCGACGCGCGCCATCGGCGTGCCGGCCCAGCCGTCGGCCTTCTCCATGACGGGATACACGCGGGACCGGGAGAACGGCTCCGTCTCCGGGCCGGCGGCGGAGGCGAGTTTCACGTCATCCAACCACACCGAGCCTTCCCCGTGCATGGCGAGGCGAATGACGGCCGACGCCGTGCCGGGCGGGGCGGTCAGGTCCTTCTTGACCAGGACCCACTTCGGCCCAACGCCCGACAGGCTGATTTCGCCGGATTCGACAACGTCGCCTTTCGCGTTGAGGAACCGCAGGGCTAAATGCGCCGCGTATGGTTTGCCCTCGCAGCGCGCCCAGCCGCTCAACCGGCGCTTTTCGCCGGGCGCCATCTTCTCGATCTTTAGGTCCCACCAGAACCAGGGGGTCTTCTCCTTGTAGGCGCTGACGATGCCGATGCAGCGCGCGCCCGAATGCGGCTGTTGCGCGTCCCAGACGAATTCGACTCCGGTCTGTTTGGTTTTGCTGGGAGTCCAGCCCAGGGGCAGATTCTTCCGGCCAGGGGATTCGAACCCGCCGTTTTGCGCGAGATCGGCGGCTTCAAGGGGTTTCGGTTCGGCGGCGAAGGCCGTGGCGATGAACCATGTAGCGAAAATCGAGAACAAGAGAGCAGATTTCATTGAATGCGCCTTGGGGAGATTGGGCGGCGAGTTCGGAGTGACGCCTTTAGGCGTTATTCCAGGCGTTTCCGCAACCGCTCAAGGAACACCAGGAATAACGCCTAAAGGTGTCACTCCGAACTCACGGCGGCTCAATCCGTCGTGTCGAAACGCAGCGAGGCCGCGCCCCATTCGTCCTTGGTGAAGACCTCGAGCGCGCCGGCGGCCGGCAGCGTCTTCTCGGACTTCACCACGCCGATGGCCCGCGCCAGGTTGTTCACCATGTCGGTCATGTCCGCCGGCGCGTCGATGGAGCGCATGCCGCCGGCCTCCACGCCTTTCGACAGCGACTCCATCTTCAGCGGCTTGGCGCTGACGATGGCCTTGACGAATTCGCGCCCGGTGGGCTTCATGACCTGAAGGTCGTATTTGTCCGGCTGCGGAAGGACAATGTCCTTTTGCGCCTCGATCTGGCCGTCGGCGGCATACTGGTTGGGAAAGAGAACGTGCAGGCCGCCCTGGCAGTCGATGTTGACCAGCGAGAGATAGCCCGCCTTTTCCGACCGCACGATGAACTGCACCTTCTCGCCGAGGCGCAGGCGCGTGCCGCCCGATCCCAGGCGCACGGCCACCTTGTAGGGCGATTGCGGGTTCTCCATCCGTTGCAGGTTTTGGACGGCGTAGATGCGCTTGAGTTCGTCCACGAGCGGCTTGAGGCCCGCGGCGTCGAGCTGCGGCACGGTCATGCGCGTGGTGACCGGGCCGCCGGGGATCGCGGTCCCGACGGTGGCCGGCGCGCCTTTCTGGTAGAAGACCACCGCGTCGCATTCGGGTTTGGCCGGATCGGTCAGAGTCAGGAAGGGCTGCGCGCCCAACTGCGCCTTGAGCGCCGATTCCGTCGGCTCGTCCTTGCCGTCCTGCCGTCCCTCCAACTCGCCGAGCGACACGAGGCGGACGCGCAGCTGCCCGACCGTCTCGGTTTGTTGTGGAATCTGCACGCCGGAATCATACGGCTTGACCGGCGCGGGCGCCGCGTCGAAGGCGCGCAGCAGCGGCTTGTCCAGGAGAGGCTCCGCGGATTCGACGGACGGCAGCTGGCGGTTGCCCTCGATGACGATGGGTTGTTCGAGAAGCGACTTGATGTCGCGATACGTCGCCGGCTTGGTCGGGTCCAGCGTCTCGCCGCTGAGCGCCTTGACCAGCTTGACGGTGAGCGCGCCGTGCTCCTCGGTCTTGCCCTTGATCTCAAACGGCATTTCCCGCGCGCGCTCGTCGGGCTGGCAGGCGGCGATGAGAGTGGCGGCGCCTTGGTCTTCCGCGCCGCGGAAGTCGCGGTACCAGACTTCGCCGAGGGGAGTGGGCTGGACCGGGTCGTCGATCCCGCGCGTCCCGGCGCCCGGCTCGATCATCGGAATGTAGCGGGCATGGACCTTGGGATCCGCGACAAATTCCAGGCCACGCAAGCCCGTGCCGGAATGGCAGCAGTCGAAGATGGCGACGAACTCGCGGCCCGCCATCTCCGCGGCCCACTGGCCCAGTTCGTCGTCAATGACGCAGTTCTCGAATCCCTTCGCCTCGGTTCGCTGGCAGTCCGAGGGGACGATGAACTCGTCCAGTTGGTCGGCTTCGTCGCCGTTGGTGTCGGGGATTTGCGAGCCATGGCCGCTGAAGTAGAAGACGGCCGTATCGCCCGCCTTCGTGCCCTGAATGAGAACCGTGCGGAACGCTTGGCGGATGCCGTCGGCGGTGGCCTGGCGGTCGAGCAGCAGGTGAACGTTGTCCTTGGCGAAGGCGAATCGCTCGATCAGCAGTTCGGCCATGAGCCGCGCGTCGTTCGTGCAGCCTTCGAGGGTCCATTGGGGGTTGTGGATGTACTCGTTGACTCCGACGAGCAGAGCATAGCGTTCGGCATGGGCCGCGCCGCCGAAGGCGAGGGCGAAGACGAAAAGCAGGCAGAGAATTGCGCGTCGTCGTTTCATTTCAGGCATCTTCCTTCCGTGTGCTCGCAAAGCCCGTAAGCCACCCTGCGCGAAGCGCCTTGGAGACCCATGGCGGCATAGGTTTTGCCGGATCAACCCCGGACAGGAGGTTTTCCACGGATGGGCGCAAAACCTATGCCGCCATATAAGTGCGCCGCCAGAGCGAAGCGGCGACGGCGCACTCCAAGAAGGGCTAAAGCGATGTCTTATGACAAGCAACGCAGGGGCGGCGCGTCGCGCGCCGCCCCTGACAGAGTCGCCCTGGGACCCTTCTTCCAGCCGCGATCATCCGTTACCGATGCTGCAGGCCGACCTCGGCGAAGAGGAATTCCGGCGGTTCCTTCGACATGATCGTGTACTGGGTATACTGCTCCTTCACCGTCTTGGTCAGGGTGTAATCGCCGGTCATCGACCCCTTGACTTTGTCGAGGGCCTTGGCGATCTCCTCCGACGGCGGGTCCTGTTTGTCGATCAGGTCGGTGAGCGCATCGGTCTTGTGCTTCGAGATGATCACGTAGAGCCATTCCGTGCCGGGCGTGTCGCCGAACTTCAGCCACTCGGTTTCCTTATAAGGGATGCGGACGGGCTGGCCGGTTTTCACTTCGTACGGCTCCATGCCCGACGGCGACCGGGGAAACAGCGAGTGGTACTCGCCGCTGGAGCCTCGGTGGAACACGTAGCAGAAGCCGCTGAACGCCGGAGTGACCAGCAGGCGCATCTGGTCGCCGGTGCGGAATTCGAGCTTGTCCGGCGAGATGGCGGCCTCGGGCCTCTTGTCGATGGCCACGGCCACTCTCGTCGAGAGCTTCTGGCCGCACCCCGTCAGCGACAGCGACGCCGCGGCGACCGCCGCCAGGACGAACATGGAGCCCCGCCGTGTCACGGAACATGCTTCAATTCGATCTGGTGAATCAGGATCGGCGACTGGGTCACGACGTAGCCCACCGACGGCTCCTGATGGTTCTCCTCGCCTTCGAAGCTTTCGGATTCGAAGTACAGGTCGCGCTTGCCCCCTTCGCCCTTCTTGGTCTCCGAGGTCACGGTTTGCCAGCCGTTGTCGTCGACGTTGGAGTTTTCGTCCGTACGAAGGGTGTTGAGGGAATCGATCGGCTTGGGCGCCAGGAAGATGTAGAGTTCCTCCTTGCCGGTCTTCTTGTCGAACTTGAACCAGCCCTTGTCCTGGCCGACGCGCGGCGGAATGGTCACCTCGGTGTACTTCTTGATCTTGTTGCGGCCTTCGTTGATGCGCGGATCGGGGAAGAGCTGCACGCCCTTGCTGGAGGCGCCCTTGTGATAGATGTAGAGATAGCCGTCGATGTTGCTTTCAAAGACAAAGCGGATGCTGTCGCCAGTGCTGAATTTGAACCGGTCCGTCACCGTGCGGATGTCGCCGTCGAGGTCCTTCAGGATGATCTTGTAGCGCAGGCCGATGCGCGGCGGGGCGCCCGGCTGCGATCCGCCGGATTCGTAGTACAGGTCCTTGGCTTGCTGCCCCGACGCGGCGGCGGCGGGCTTGCCCTTGGCCTCCCCGGCTTTCTTCTCGGCGGCGCCGGTCCACTGGGCGGCCAGCAGCAACACGCCGGCGAAGAGGGCGAGGCCCAGCAGGATTGGACGATACGACATGGATCTTGGCTTCATCGCAATATCCCCTTTCGTTCGATTCGTCATCGGGCGGGACGATCCCTGCCCGGGCGGGACGGTCCGCGTGCGACGATCCGTCCGCTCTCCTTACGCCTCATGTTTGAGCGTCAGATAGATGGTGATGGGCTCATGGAATCCCTCGGAGCTTTCGTCGGTCACGTAGTTGCCGGGCGTCTCGCCGGGGCCGGGATTTTCGTCCTGCTCCAGCACGAGATCGCGGCTGTTCGCGCCTTTCTTGCCGAAGACCTTGCCCTTGTTGGCGAGTTTGTCCCAGACCTTCTTCTGGTCCGTGCTCAGGTCAAACGCGCGCGATCCCTGGGCTTTGCTTTGCGCGTCGGCGATGTCCTCGAACTCCTGAATCTTCTCCGGGGACAGGACGAGGCACAGTTCCTCGTCGCCGGGTTCGCCTTTGAATTGGAACGCGCCTTTTTCCGTCGGCATGGTGCGGGTCTGGCGCGCCTTGACGAAGTTCTCCCGGCCGGCGGGCCCGGGATACAGCATGGTCACATCGCCGGACGTGCCCTTGTTGACCAGGTAGCAGTACGCGTTGACGTTGGCGGCAAACTTGAAGACGACCTTGTCGCCGGTGTGGAACGTCTCCTCGTCGGTGTCGGTGACGTAGTCCAGGTCCTTCTTGCCCTTCTCGTCTTCCTGCGTCCAGCGCTCGACCCAGAACTTCACGGTCGGCTTGACCTGATCGGGCGGCGTGTCTTGATCCAGGTAGAGGTCCTTGTTGTGATGCTTGGTTTCCTTGCTCTTGCCCTCGGCGGCGGATTTCCCGCCTCCGCTCGGCGCCGCGCCCGCCAGCGCCGCGGCCAGCAGGAACAGACCAACGTGCAAACCTGCCTGGGTCCACCCTTTGCGGAACATCATCGCATGCCCCTCCTTTTGTGTGGTTGCGGATTGCTGCTATCCGATGTCGCCGGCGTCAGGAAATCTTGCCGGGAAAAATCCGTGCGCCAACGATGACCGGGCGCGATGAAACTTGCAACGCCGATTTTCTCCATCGGGGGAGAGACTCGACGCGCCGAAACGCCGCTACTCCTTTCGCCGCCCCGCTCGCACGAATCGCACGATTTCCTCGCGACTCAGGCCGAGATCCAGCCCCGGAACATCGAGCGGAGAGCGCGTCGCGGAATCCGGGCGAAGAACGAACACCTGCCCGTCTTTTCGGCGGATCCGAACCGCGCCTTCGCGCCGGGCTTTTTCCAATACTGTGGCCAGCTGCTGCCTAGCCTCGGAATACGTAAAGACCCTCATAACTTCACCTCGATAACCCGAATTCCCGCGGAACAAGCCGCCTGAATCAGACCCTTGTCCAGGGCAAGAAGCTCGCATCCCTGACGCTGGGCACATGCCAAAACATAGGCGTCGTACGCATAGATCCTGTGCCGGGCAGCGATCTCCAAAGACGTATCGAGGTCGACTTCCACGAATCGTATCGAGATCTGCCGATACACGATCAAGACTTCGAGGGCCTGCCGCAGAGTAATGCGATTGCGCTTCAGCATGGCAGCCAGCGCGTTCCCGATCTCCCAGTGAACCGAAGCAGGAGCGATGAGATCGGCGCCGCGCGTGCGCTCGACCAGGGCTTTGCGTTGAGGTTCGCTGGTCAAGACGGCGATGAGCGCGGAAGTATCGACGACGAGCTCCATGGCATCACCTATGTACAATTGTACGTAGATTGGGCCCTGCGCGTCTACAACAAAACCCCTGGAAACAGCGCGATCGGTCGCGCTGGCGCGGCAATGAACTCACTCGCTCCGCGCGTAGTAGCCGTTGAACTCCAGCCCCTTCGTCACCCGGAATTGATAGAACTGATTGGAAAAATAGGCCGCCGACAGCGCCGGGCTCAGCGCGTAGTGGCACTTCATCACGTTCTTCGACGAAAGCTCCAGAGCGATCTTCGCGCCTTCGGAGTTGGTGTAGCTCAAGCGCTTGCCGTCGGACGACAGGGTCGGCGCGTACGTCTCGACCCCGGTCGGCAGGGCGGGATTGCGGTTGACGAGGCTCCATTTGCCCCCTTCGCGAGAGATGGCCACCGTGCCCTGCGCGTTGGCCGTCACGATCTGGTTGACGAAATTCTGGCGGATGGTCGCGCGGAACTGCTGGAGGTCGACTCCGGCCTGCGCGGCGACCTGATCCAGCGGCATGCCTTGATCGCGGAAGAGCTGCTCATAGAACGCAAGGCAGTCCCTGCCGACGGAATCCGACGTCTTCTCCACGTCCAGCCGCCATACGCCCTCGAACGCGGGCGCGGCGGCCACGGCGGTCTCGGGCGTCGGCTTGACGGGCGCCGCCGGCGTGGAGACGACCGCGGGGGGCGCGCCGGCGGCTTCCACGGTGAACTCGAGGGAGGAGGGCTCCGAGCGCCCTCCGCGCGCGTCCTCGGCCCTCACGGTCAGCGTGCGCGGACCCGCCTTGAGTTTCGACATGCGGATCTGGGGCGAAGAGGACTCGGAGTCGGACGACTGTCCATTGAGACGGTAGCAGTATTTCGCGATGGCGTCGCCGTCCGGATCGCTCGCCACGACTTCGAACAAAACGTCTTCGCCCGCCTGGATGGTCTCCTGCGTCAGGTTGATGGATTCGATGATCGGCGGCTTGTTGCTCGGCGCCGCCGCGGCGGCGGGCGTGGCGAGGGCCGGCGTGGGGGACGGCGTGGCGGCGGAAGGAGTCTCTTGCAGCAGTTGGTCGATGTACTGCGGGCGCAACTTGCCGTTCGCGACATCCAACGCCGCTTGCTGGCGGTTGGAGTCTTTCGAGGCCAGCGCCTTCTGCGCCAGCGCGTGCTGTTCAGCGGTCAGTTTCCCGTCGGCGAACATTTGCGAGAGGGTCTGCGCGGCTTGAATCAACTCCTGCTTTTGCCGCGCGAGTTGATCGAGATAGGCGCGGCTGACCGCCAGCGGCAGGTCGCCGGTGGCTTCGCGCAAATCGAAGCGGGGCGATTGCTTCCCGCCCGGCTGCGTGCGGCTCCACTCCTCGACCTGCTGTTTGACCCACTTCGACAGCGAGGAGGCGGTGATCAACCCGTCGGGGCCGGCCGGGGCGCCGCCGCGCAGGCCCTGCATCAGGAAATACGTGAACGCGCCGTGGCCCTGTTCGGGCATCTCGTAACTGAACTGTCCTTGGTCGCAGGACATCAGCACGGCGAAGCCCTCGGCGGTGGAGAAGGCTTTGGCGAACTGCTCCGACATGCCGCCGCTCAGAGCGCGCTGGCCGTCGTTGGCGACTTTCTCGCGGCAGGCGTCGAAGAACAGCAGCCGGCGCGGCGAGCGGGAGCCGTTCAGGTAGTCCTCCACGCGCTGGAGCGGAATGGCGGAATCCTCGAGAATCGCGCGCTGGCTGTCTTCAGCCAGCACGTAGCCTTCGATCCCGTGGGTCGACAGGTCGACGACGAGGCAGCCGTTGGGTCCGGCGGAGTCGGCGGCGAGCTTGATCGCCTTGAGGATGTTCGAGCGGGTGGGGGCGTCCTCGCCGGTCGCGCCCGTGATCAGCAGGCGCGTGTTCTCCGGCGGCAGGTAGCCGAGTTCGCCGACGAAGCACTCGCGCATGGACTGGGCGTCGGCGGCCGCGTATTTCAGCGAGACGATCGTGGAATCGCTGGGAAATTGATCGACGCCGACGAAGACGCCGTAGCTTTGCGAACGTTGCGCGGCGTACTTGTCGGGGTTCGATTGCGCCAGGGGAACCACGCCGATCGCGCGGCTGCCGCCGGACGCCGCTTCGGCCGCTTCCGCGGCCAAGGCGCGCGCGAACGAACCGGACAGGGCGAATGCGACAACCAGGGAAGCGCCAAGTCGGGACCGGCGGAAACAGCTAACCTTCATCGCGTGTCCTCCCCTCGGGCGGCGAGCCGCGCCCTTGCGAAGAAGCAGACTTCAATGCGTCCAAATGTTCGATCCTGAAATGCGAAATCACTTTAACGCAAAGCGCGCCAGGGATGCAATGAATTCGAGCATCACGATAGGGGTAGGAAGAGCGCATTGATTTGCGCCCCCCCTCCCTCCGAACCGCACGTGCGGTTCTCCCGCATCCGGCTCTCCAGTTGAGGGTTGGCCGCCAGGCGGGTCGACCGGCGGCGGCGCGGGCGGCCCCAAGGGAGAACAGCCCGCGCGCAGCAAAGTAGGCGTTGGGCCAGCGTTGGGGGTCGGCTCCGCGGGCGCGGCCTTGGAGTTTGCGTCGCTTGCGCAGGATGCCGCGCAGGCGGCTCTTCGGCTGCTCCAGCATGAACTCCGCCCCGGTCCCGCGCAGGCCTCCCCGGTCCGTCGTCTCGACCTTCCGACCATTCCGCCGCCACCCATTCCGCAGGCCCCCGGCGCCGCTTTCGCCCGCCCCCCTCAGCTCGCCGGGTCTCCTCCATCTACCAGGTCAAGGCCTCGTCTTTCAGCCGCAGACTCGCCGTCCTGCAAAGCCGAATCGCGTTCGTCTCCTGCGGACTGGCCGTTCGGTCCCCGCGGCTTTCCACCCCGCCTCGCGGCGACGCAGCGGCGGTTCCCTCCGGGCTGCTAGGCGTTTGGCCCGAGGAAGACTTCCACCTCCCCGATCGAGACACTGCCGGGCGCACTGGTGCGGACAGCCTTGCCCGCGCACGATGTGAAATGCCCAACGAATGCGCGGACAAGGCTGTCCGCGCCGCGCACGCCGCATCGTTGTCTTCGAATCCCTACGGTTTCCAAGAGGCAGGCAGATTCGATGCTTCGGACGCATCCCGTGGTTCAACGAGAAGCGTGAAACCAGAGACGAGAATCGTGAGACAAGAGACGTGAGACGTGAAACCAGAGACGAGAAACGTGAAACCAGAGACGAGAAACGCCTTGTGGTTCAATCGCCGTTCGGCCATCGGCTATTGGCTATCGGCTATCTTCTTTCTCCGCCGCGCCGTCCCCAACTTCAGGAGCACCGCCTGCTCGCTGCAGTTGGGGAACTTGTGGCAGCGGATGCACTCGCCCCAGATCTTCTGCGGCAGCTTGTTCTTGTCAATCAACTGAAAGCCCAGGCGCAGGAACAAACTGGGCCGGAAGGTCAGCGCGAACACCCGCGGCACCCCCAGCGCGCGCGCTTCGTTGAGCGCCGCCTCGATGAGGAGCGACCCCAGGCCGCGGCGTTGCGCCTTCTCGGCCACGGCCAGCGACTTGATCTCGGCCAGATCGTTCCAGATCAGATGCAGCGCCACCCCGCCGAGGATTCGGCCATTCGCCTCGCAGACGGTGAAGTCGCGCACGCTTTCGTAGAGTTCCCCCAGGGTGCGCGGCAGCATGATGTCGCGCTGCGCGTAACGGTTGATCAGCTCGTGCAGGGTCGGCATGTCGTCCAGCCGCGCTTTGCGCAGCGTGGAACGGTCGGTCTTCGACTGGGGCACGGGAACTCTCGCTTTCCCTTCCACGGGCGCGCCGCTTCGATGGCGCCGCGGTCACGCTCCACGCTCGCTGTAATGTAGGCGCATCGTCGGGTCAAGCGCAAAGGAACGTTTGTCAGACACGAGATTCACCGCAAAGGCGCGAGGGCGCAAAGAAGAACGACCCCAGGCGCTTCAGGCGAATCGACGGTTTGTGGCGTAAGCTTTCCAGCCTGCGCGCCGTTAAGCCGTCGCACGTCCCGGAGCGCAGGCAGGAAAGCCTGCGCCACTCGCAGCGGTTTTTCTTGATTCCTCCGCGAGCCTCCTATAAAAGGCCTTGCTCCACTCTTCGGGGATTGGGAAACCGATGCCGGTCGCCGCCTTTGCGGCGGCGGGGAAGCGAGGCGCGCCGTGACGCCGATCATCTTGCCGGGAAGTGCTTCGCGCGATCTGGTGGACGAGATCTGCGCGCCCATCGGTTTTTTGCCGGCGGACCTTGAAGTGAAACGATTTAGCGACGGCGAAACGCGGGTCAAGATCAACGAAAACGTCCGCGGGCGCGATGTCTACATCGTCCAGTCGACCCACGCGCCGGTGAACGACAACTTAATGGAACTCCTGCTGCTGATCGACGCGGCCAAACGGGCCTCGGCCGACCGCGTCAACGCGGTGGTTCCCTACTTCGGCTACGCCCGCCAGGATCGCAAGGACGAGGGCCGCGTGGCCCTCAGCGCCAAACTCGTGGCCAACCTGATTTCGGTGGCCGGGGCCGACCGCGTGATCGCCCTTGACCTGCATTCTGGACAAATCCAAGGTTTCTTCGACATTCCGGTCGACCATCTCTACGCCGGGCCGCTGCTGGCGGAATTCGTGCGGGAGATGGAATTGGGCGATTGCGTGGTGGTTTCGCCCGACTTGGGGAGCGTGAAACGGGCGCGCGGCTTCGCCGAGCGGCTGGGCGCGCCGATGGCCATCGTCGACAAGCGGCGCCAGCGGGCGAACGAAGCCGAAGTGATGAACATCATCGGCGACGTGCGCGGCGCCAAGGTGATCATGTTCGACGACATGATCGACACGGCGGGCACGATCTGCTCGGCGGCCGAGGCGCTGTTGGCCAAGGGCGCCACGGCGATCTACGCCTGCTGCACGCACGCCGTGTTTTCCGGGCAGGCTGTCGAACGGCTGGCCGCCAGCCCGCTCAAGGAGTTGATCGTCACGAACACCATCCCGCAGGCCCGCCATGGGGGGCCGCTGGCGGGCAAGCTGCGGGTGGTGTCGATTGCGCCGTTGATCGGCGAAGCGATTCGCCGCATCCACAATCATCAATCCGTCAGCTCGCTGTTCAGCTAATCCAGCGAGCCGACGCGCCGCCCGGGGAGGGCGAGGGGACCATGGCAGAACAAGAGATGTTGAACGCGCAACCGCGCACGGAACACGGCAAAGGGCCGGCGCGCCGCCTGAGGGCCCAGGGCCTGATCCCGGCCATCCTGTACGGCGCGGGGGAAGCGCCGGTGGACCTGGCGTTGCCCCAGAAGGAGATCGAGCGCCTGCTGGCCATCGACCGGGTGCATACGATCATCAACCTGCGCCTGGCCGGCGCCGATGGGGCGCAAGAGCAGCAGGTGATGTTCCGCGAACTGCAGCGCGACCCGGTGACCCGCCGGCCGGTGCATGCCGACTTGATTCGCGTGCGCGCCGACCAGGAGCTGCACGTCACGGTCGAGGTGCACGGCGCGGGCACGCCGACCGGCGTGCGCGAAGGCGGCATCCTGGAACGCCCAGTGCGCGAGGTCGAAATTCGCTGCCTGCCGGCCGACCTGCCCGAACATCTCGAGGTGGACATCTCGGGACTCAAGATCAACGGGTCGTTCCACGCGCGCGAACTGCCCTTGGGCGGCAGCATGCACCTGGTCACCGATCCGGAGACGGTCTTATTCCACGTGGCCATTCCGCGCGCGGCGGCGGCGGTGGAAGCGGAGAAGGAGGCCGCCGAGGGCGAGGAAGCCGAGGAAGGCGAGCCTGAGGTCATCGGCAAGAAAAAGGCCGAGGAAGCCGAGTCATGAAATTGATCGCCGGCCTGGGCAACCCGGGCCCTAGCTATATTGGGACGCCCCACAATCTCGGCTACGAAGTGGCCGAGCGCTTGGCGTCGCGCTTGGGCGTGCGTCTGCGCGAATCGTCGGAGACCCAGGGGTTGGTCGGCTGCGGCCAGTTGGCGGGCGAGGAGGTCATTGTCATCAAGCCGACGACCTTCATGAACCTCAGCGGCGCGGCCGTGGCGCTTCTGGCCCACGGCCACCGACTGAGGCCGGAGGATGTTTTTGTCCTGGTGGACGACGTGGACCTGCCGCTGGGGACGTTGCGCTGGCGGCGCAAGGGCGGCGACGGGGGGCACAAGGGCCTGCGGTCCGTCATCGAGGAGTTGGAAAGCGACGGCTTTCCCCGGCTGCGCATCGGCGTGCAGCCCCAGGAGCGGCCGGACGACGTGGAGTCGTACGTGCTGACCGCGTTCGCCGAAGACGAGCGCGAGTGGGTGGAGAAGATCGCCGAGGCGGCGGCCGCGTCGGTCTTGTTGGCCGTCGCCCACGGCGTGGAGACGGCGGCCAACCGCTTCAACGGCGCGTCCATCGCCAGCCCGAGGAAGAAAGTGCTGACGATCGAAGAGGAATAGACTTGATCTCCACCTCGAACCGCGATAGCAAACGCGGCTCCATTTGAGCGATTCACGTTCCGCCGCCGGCAGGCAGGGCTGGGCCTCTGCCGCGGAGGCGGTGGCGCGAACCTATCCCTGCTCCGGCGTCGCCCGGCGAAGGCGAGTCAGCCGGAGCGGAATCCAGAGGGAGTCCCATGAAGTCGAAGGATTACGAATTGGTGGTTATCTTGGACGGCACGCAGCCGGACGATCAGGTCCGGGCGGCCGTCGAGCGCCTTCGCGAGATCCTTCTCTCGCATAACGTCGAATTGACGTACGTGGAGGAGTGGGGGCGCCGGCGCATGGCCTTTCCGATCAAAAAGAAGGTCGAGGGCTTTTACGTCATCTATTATTTCCGCGTCCCCGACGCCGATTCCCCCCTGGAAGACGTCAAGAAGTTCGCCCGCATCACCGACATCGTGCTGCGCCAGCTGGCCGTGCGCGTGCCGAAGCTGAAGACCGAAGCCGACGCCCGGCGCGAGGAAGCGCTGCGCGAAGCCGAACGCAAGGCCGCCGAAGAGGCGCAGAGGAAACCCGCGGTCGAAGAGAAACCCCCAGCCGAAGAGAAAACCGCGGCCGAAGAGAAGCCTGCCGAGGCGGGGGAACAGCCCGCCGCGCCGGAAGCGCCGGCAACTGCGCCGGAGGCGCTGGCAACTGAGCCGGAAGCGCCGGCGGTCGTCAACGAGTTTAGCGAGAAAACACTGGACGATGAGCCGCCGCCTGAGAAGGATTCTTCCGTCAGCGAATAAAGTGTCAGGCGAACCCGGGTTTGGAGCGGCGGCTTCGGCCGTTCGACGCCAAGGGCCTATCTCCGCAGGAGGCGAACCATGGATCTCAACAAAGTGATGCTGGTGGGCAATTTGGGGCGCGATCCGGAAGTCAAATACCTGCCATCGGGCGACGCGGTCTGCGATTTCTCGATCGCCGTGAACCGCTCGTACAAGGATCGCCAGGGCGAAACGCAGAAGGAAACCGCTTGGGTGCGGATCACCGCCTTCACCAAGCTGGCGGAGTTTTGCAGCAACTTCCTGAAAAAAGGCAAAGCGGTGTACGTTGAAGGACGCCTGCGGGAGAGAAGCTGGGAGACGCAGCAGGGTGAGAAGCGCACGGTTCTGGAAGTCGTGGCCGAGCGCATCCAGTTCGCCTACCCGAAATCAATGGAAGGCGGCGGCGAGGGCGCGGCGCCGGAGGCTCCGCGGCCGGCGATGGCCTCCGCGCAGCCGGCGGCATCCGGCGCGCCTCAGGGCGCCGGCGCCCCGGTCGAAGGCGCGGCGACGGAAGACGATTTGCCGTTTTGAGCGCGGGCGCGAAGCGGGTGCGCGCGCGGAGCAAGTCGGACGATGGCGCGCCAGCGCCATCTTGGAATGCGGCGGCGTGCCGCCGCTCTTGCTCCGAGGGGGCGCAATGCCCGACGCCTTGCGAATGCGGCGGCAAGCCGCCGCACCCCAAAATGAGGCTGGCGCCTCATAGAGGAAAGAGCGATCCAGAAGGACGGAGCGTTTGCACACTACTCGAGAAGGATAGAGGCGGCGATGAGCGAGAATGAGAACGCGATGGGCGATGCCTTGCCCGGTGAACCCGCGGCTCCGGCCAAGACGGCGGCGCCGGCTGGCCGCGAAGGCGCGGGCGAAGGCCCCCCGGAGCGCCGGGGGCCGCGAGACCGCGATCGAGATCGAGACAGAGGCGGCGCGCGCGGGCGCGGCGACCGGCGGATGGGCGGACGGCGCCGGTGGGGCCGCGGCAAGGTCTGCGCGATGTGCGTGGAGAAGATGAATTACGTCGATTACAAGGACGTCAAACGGCTGCGCCGGTTCATGAGCGACCGCGCGAAGATCCTTTCGCGGCGCGTGTCGGGCGCGTGCGCCAAGCACCAGCGCATGATCAGCCACGCCATCCATCGCGCGCGCGTCCTGGCGTTGCTGCCTTACAAGGCATAGGGCCTATAGGACCTATAAGTCCTGTAAATCCTTGGGGTCCTTGGGCTCTTAGAAAAGGAGTTCCAACCATCGCATGGCCCCCATCGGCCAGTGGATTGTGGTGGGCTTGAGCGCTCTGGGCGTGCTGGGCCTGAGCTACGTGGGGATGTATCTGTTCTCCCTGGCCCTTCTGGCGGCCCCGTTCATCATGGGGCTGAGCGCCTGGGCGTTCCTCGCCGCGCCGAAAAGACTGGCCCTGCCGGTTCTGGGCGGCGTATGCGCGATCGTCGCGGCGTCGGACCCGAATACCGCCTGTTTCACGGGGGCGGCGGTGTTGTGCGGGTTTCTGCTGCCGACGTTCATGGCCCATCGGCCCGGCGAGGATGGCTGCTACCACCTGATCCCGCTGGTCTTTCTGGGGATCGTGGCCGCCGCGCTGTTCGCCGCCGGACGGGCGTCCGACGACGCCGGCTGGAGGCCGTGCCTGAAAGCGTTCCAGGATTCGGTGGCGGAAGCGCGGGGAATTCAGCGCGATATTCTGGCGCGCATGCCCCTTTCGCCCGAAGAAACGTCGCGCTGGCAGGAGGCCGACCGGCTTCTGCCGTATCGGGCGACGGGCGTGGGCGCGGCGGCCATCGGCATCGTGTTCTACACGGCGCTGGCGTGGGCGCGCCGCTGGTTGTCGCCGGTTCCGTTGTTGAAGAACCGGTTCGCGCACTTTCGAATCAGCGAAGGCTATCTCGGCTTCCTGATCGCGGGGTTGGGGTTGATGGCCGTGTGGGTGGCGCGGCCGTGGCCGTGGCTGGGGCATGCGGCGTACGGCCTGCTGTTTTTCGCCGTGGGCGGCTTGCTCCTGGAGGCGGTGTCGCTGGCGGTCTTCTTCGCGAGCCGGGAAGAGCGGCGCGGCGCTCCGGCGCTGGCCGTCGTGGCGGCGGTCGTGGCGCTGGCGATCGCGCCGGTCCTGGCCGTGCCGGCGGCGGCGGCGGGGTTGGCCGACGTGTGGCTGGATTTTCGCCATTTGGATCGGGTTTTGGAAGGCGTTCGGGAGTAGAAGGAGACGCGGAGACACGGAGACGGGGAGACACGGAGAAGAACCCGCGCGTTGGTTTGTCAGGATGTCCTTGTTGTCCTTTTCGTCCTTGTAGTGCCTCTCGTCCTTTGTGTCCCTTGTGTCTTTGTGCTGAGTTTGCTCTCTATAGGAGGCGTTCGCAGATGAAAGTCATCCTGTTCGAGGCGGTCGACAACCTGGGCCGCCCCGGGGACATCGTGGAAGTCAAGTCGGGCTATTATCGCAACTACCTGGGCCCTCGCGCGCTGGCCGAGGAGGCCTCGCCCTCGAATCTGAAACGGCTGGCGGCGAAGCGCCGGCAGCTGGAGGCCATGGCCGCCTCGCAATTGGAGGCCGCCAAGGCGCGCGCGTCGCAGTTGAAGGAAGCGCGGATCGAGTTCCGCCTGCGGGCCAGCGAAAAAGGGCAGTTGTTCGGCTCCATCGGCGTGGCCGACATCGAACGCGCGCTGGCGGAAAAAAAGATCGAGATCGAGCGGCGCGACATCTTGTTGAAGGCCCCGATCAAGACACTCGGCGAGCACGAAGTCGGCATTCGCCTGCACGCCAGCCTGGTGGCGCCGATCAAAGTGGTCGTGGAAAAACTCGAGGAAGCGTAGCTAGCGGCGGGGGGCGATGGCGGATCGTATGGAGTCCCGCCTTTAGGCGGAATGACGCGCATTCCGCCTAAAGGCGGGACTCCAAGCTCTGGGCAATCCCCCCTCGCTTTTTTCCCTCGCCTTTTTTCGTCCGCCGTCGTTCACTCATTGCTCATCACTCTTCCCTCATTGCAGCGATGTCCCATGGCCGCACGAACGCCTGACGAGCCTACGGCTCCCCCGCACAACCTCGACGTGGAGCGAGCGGTGCTGGGAACCGTTCTGCTCGATCCCAAGGCCTTCGTCGCCCTGCAAGACCGCGTCGCGGAAACCGATTTCCACTCGGGCGCCCACCGCCAGATCTACCACGCCATGCGCGCGCTGGCCGATCGCTCGCAGCCGATCGACCCGACCACTCTGGCCGAGGCGCTTCGCCAGCGCGGCGACCTGGAGGCCGCCGGCGGGCCGGCCTATCTGGCCACGCTCGAATCGTACGTCTTCACCTCGGAGAACCTGGCGCAATACACCGAACAGCTGCTGGATCTCTCGCGCCGCCGCCGGCTGATCGAAGCCTCCGAGACGATCCGCAAGGAGGCGTTCAGCTCGCCGCGCAGCGTCGGCGAGATCCTCGACGAATCGGAAAAGCGCATCTTCGCCCTGACCCAGGAGGGCGAGCGGCGGGAATTCCTCCACGTCAGCGACGTGGCGTTCGAGGCGATGGACGAGGCCCACGCGCGGTTTCACAACCGGCAGGAAGTGGCGGGGCTGTCGACGGGCTTCCCGCGGCTGGATGAAAAGCTGACCGGGTTGCATCCATCGGAGTTGATCATCCTGGCGGCGCGGCCCTCGGTGGGCAAGACCGCCCTGGCGCTCAATATCGCCACCCACGTGGCGCTGCGCGAGTCGAAGCCCACCGCGATCTTCAGCCTCGAAATGAGCGCGCCGCAAATCGTCCAGCGCATCCTGTGCAGCATGGCGCGAATCCCCATGCAGAAGATGCGCACGGGCTCGCTGCACCGCGCCGACCTGGGCCAGATGGACGAGCAGGCGCGGCGCCTCAGCGTGGCGCCGCTGTACATCGACGATTCGCCGAGCCTGTCGGTCCTCGAGGTGCGCGCCAAGGCCCGGCGCCTGGGGGCGCAGGTCCGCGACCTGGGGTTCCTCGTCATCGACTACCTGCAGTTGATGCGCGGCCACGGGCGGGTCGAGAGCCGCCAGCAGGAAGTGGCCGAGATCGCGCGCTCGCTCAAGGCGCTGGCGCGCGAGATGAGCCTGCCGATCCTCGCCCTCAGCCAATTGAGCCGCGGCATCGAGCAGCGCAAGGGCCGGGATAAGACGCCGAAGCTGTCGGACCTGCGCGAATCAGGGGCCATCGAACAGGACGC